>CAYOPG010000042.1:14943-19198 GCA_964405775.1 uncultured Lentisphaerales bacterium | reverse complement strand
ACATGATAGTCAACGACTTAAATACTTTTTCATGATCGACTATTTATTAATTCAGACAGTCTTTTTCGGACCTCGACTGATGATAACGCTTAACATGGCTATGTCTGCAGGGTTAACTCCTGGAATACGGGCTGCCATACCCAGATTATTCGGACGTATTTTTTCAAGTTTTTCCCTGGCCTCAAAACGCATCGTTTCAATAGTCATGTAATCGACCCACTCGGGAATCTTCGTGGACTCTCTTCGTTCAGCTTCCACCGCCAGACGGTTTTCTCGCTCGATGTAATTCCGGTAGCGTATTTGCGTCTCTATTTCCGATATAACTTCCGGAGGTAGATTCCGGGCTCCCGGGAGCATCGAGTAATCGGTTCCTACTCTGCAAAGCTGGGTGGCAAGCGTAGTGCCGAATGTTTTTTCAGAATCCAAACGCAGTATCTCCTCATTGATAAGCCGCATGTAGGTTTCAGTCTCTTCCATGTGCTGACTATTCGCTATTCCAATGCGTCTGGCATGTTCGATCATTCGATACCGGGCGTTGTCTTGGCGTAACAGAAGCCGTCTCTCAGCACGGGAAGTAAACATACGATAAGGTTCATTGGTACCCTTGGTAACTAGGTCGTCTATCATAACTCCTGTGTAGGCTTCACTTCTTGAGAGGACAAGAGGCGACTCGTCTCTGAGAGACAGCGCGGCATTCACTCCAGCTATGAACCCCTGTGCAGCCGCCTCTTCATAGCCCGTCGTACCGTTGACTTGACCCGCAAAATATAGGCCATGAAGTTTTTTTGATTCAAGAGACAAGTGCAAGTCTCGAGGGTCATAGAAATCGTATTCTATGGCATACGCGTAAGAAACAAACTCAGCTTTCTCAAGACCAGGCACAGATCTGGCCATTTCAATTTGAACCTCGCGCGGCAAACTACAAGACAGACCGTTTGGATATTCCAGATTCAGTGCTGAACAAGAAGACTCCGGCTCAATAAATACGTGGTGGCTGTCCCTTTCAGGGAATTTAACAACTTTATCCTCAAGCGAGGGGCAATATCTAGCTCCAGTACCCTTAATATCTCCCCCATACAATGCGGATTTCGATAAATTTGACCGCACTATTTCATGTGTTTTTGATGTTGTGTGTGTCAAATAACACCCTATTTGAGGAGTTTCGGGCGCCCAGACCGTTTTGAAATGTTCCACGTGGAACACTGGATCTATTTCATTGACGCCTGGATGCCCGTAACAAGTCTCATCGATGTTATTCGGTTGAAATGATTCTGAATGAATATTTGACTGATCAGGGTTTGGGAAAACTTTACTAGATGGTGGAGTTGATACAGAACAAGAATGTTCCACGTGGAACATTCTCCGACCTTCCCACGAAAAAAGAGGTGGGGGATCATCACCATTTTGAAGTTTCATGCCCGAATAATCGATGCTTTCAGGCTTAAACCGTGGAGGTGTGCCTGTTTTGAGGCGCCCCCGACTAAACTTAAGGTTTGCCAACTGATCCGCGAGCATGTTCGATGCTGGATTGCCACCACCGCCGCCAGCGGTGATCTCGTGCCCTATATGGATAGTGCCTCTGAGAAAAGTGCCGGCAGTTATTATAACAGTCTTGGAGTGTATTTCTTTATTTTTTGCTGTTAGTACACCTCGAACAATATCTCCTTTAATAATCAATGCCACAACTTCGTCATAAAGAACAGTTAGTCCTGGAGTTGAATGCAGTGTTTTTGACATTCTCGCGGAGTATACATGTTTATCGCACTGTGCGCGGTTCGCATGGACAGCAGCTCCGCGCCTAGTATTTAAAGTTCTGAATTGGATACCTGAGAAATCTGTGTTTTTTGCCATCTCTCCGCCGAGTGCATCGAGTTCAAAAACTAGATGAGATTTTCCCAGCCCGCCCACCGACGGGTTGCAGGGCATGGACGCCAGTTTGTCCGCACTAAGATTAACAAGGAGTGTGTCGGCACCCATCTTCGCCGCAGCCAAAGCGGCCTCGCTACCGGCATGTCCTCCGCCAACGACAATTACACCAAATTCAACCTTGTCCATAACGCCAATTACAACCCTTTATACTCAGACACTCAAAATACAATTATTTTAGTATATCTATATTGATCCCGCAATGCGCATTTCATTTTTCAATATCTAACTTGCTGAATCTCTTTGTCGCTTAACTTAAAGAGGTAGAGAAGCCAGAAATTTGCAAAGCTGCAAAATAATCATAAATGGGGGGCGAATATATTTAATTAAACGTTTAATTAAGTAGAATTACACGGGATCACGAGTTTTTCCCAAGACGTTAAACGCCGACTAAGCTACAGGCGTCTATAAGTTTAAACGCATTTGTGATCTCTTATTGCCCGCGTTTAATGGTCGGAGCGGCGGGATTTGAACCCACGACCCTCTGCTCCCAAAGCAGATGCGCTACCAGACTGCGCCACACTCCGTACGTTAATATGTGCTGAACAGTATACCCCATAAGGCACATGTCATTCAAACTATTTTTTAATAATGGCTAATTTCTTGACCTTTAACTCAACAAAATACTATGCTATCATCTTTTTCACCTACCCGATGATCAAGCCTCCATTCATCAAAAGTGATTGGGGGGTTGCAACGAGTGCACGGATATGACTGTCTCTGTAATCACGCCAACATTTAATTCAGCACGTTATATTGAAGAAACAATGCGCACAGTTGATCAGCAGCGCACGTCCTCAATGCGTGTGGAGCATATCGTGATGGATGGGGGGAGTACCGATGATACCGCACAGATTGTGGCGCGTTACGCACATCCCGACACACGGTTTGTCAGCAGTCCGGACAACGGCCCAGCTGATGCACTCAACAAAGGTTTTCTCTTATCAACCGGTGAATACGTCTGTTGGTTGAATTCCGACGATTTTTACTACCCTGGAGCCCTAGAGCGCGCGGTCGCAGCCCTCGAAGCGAAACCTTCAAAGGCTTTTTGTTTTGGACATTGTCCGATTGTGGATGAAAGCGGCCGCGAGATTCGTCATTGGATTACTTTCTTCAAGGAATTTTGGTACCCTGTTTCAAGTAGACCAGTTATACGCACCCTAAACTACATTTCCCAACCGGCCACACTCATACGGCGTTCAGCACTAGAGAAAGCAGGGTTTTTGCGCACAGATCTTCATGCGGCGTGGGATTATGATCTCACTCTCCGTCTATGGCGGCAAGGAGGAGCTGTTCGGGTGAGTCGTCCTGCAATGGCATGCTTTCGCTGGACTCCGCATTCTATAAGCGGGCGCGGCTTCGAGCGTCAGTTTGCCGAGGAGTTGTCGATAGCAATACAGGACGCAGGGAAATTCGCCCCTTCGGCAATTATTCATCGCTTTGTTAGTCGCGGTATTGTTTTTTGCTACAGCCGAATGGCGCTTGCGGGGAGGGAAAAATGAAAGTCGGCGTCAATGCCCTGTTCCTTATTCCCGGTGAGGTTGGGGGCAGCGAAACTTACCTGCGTTGCACTCTCCGCGCCGCAGCTATGCTTTACCCTGAGCATGATTTCGTCGTTTTCGCGAACAAAGAAAATCTCGACGTCCTCGCGCACGACCTTGAGCAGTGCTCAAACGTGTCGCTGATCGACATGCATGTCTCCGCCACGTTTCGCCCTCGACGGATCATTGCCGAGCAAACAACTCTTCCGCGTGTGGCAGCCGCAGCAGAAATAGATGTACTATGGAACCCTGGCAACATTTCCCTCAGGCGGGTGCGATGCCCTCAAGTAACGTCAGTGTATGACATGCAGTATGTACACTTCCCGGAAGACTTCTCGCGTTTGACGCGCTTTTTTGTAAGCAACACTACCCGCCGTTCACTTGCCCGCGCTGACTTGGTTTTGACCATATCCGAGTTCTCTCGCCGCGAGATAATTGAACACGCATCGGTGTCTGCGGAAAAAATACGCGTCACGCCGCTTGCAGCGGATCCGGCTTTTGGCGTTCCGCTACCCGGAGAGTTAATCGCGGAACGCGTCATGAAGCTCACGCGTTCCGCAGATCCCTATATCCTCGTAGTAGCTAACACATACCCTCATAAGAGTGTCGAGACTGCTATTACCGCATTCGGGCTTGTGGCGGCCAGAATTCCACATAGGCTTGTTATCTTGGGAAAGCCACGCCGTGGCGAGCCCGCAGTCCAGGCGGCGCTGGAAGAACTCCCCGCATGGCTGAGAGATGGCGCAGACGCAGGCGAGGAGCGGTTAAATGAAGGCGAACAGTCGGCT
>CAYOPG010000042.1:0-14843 GCA_964405775.1 uncultured Lentisphaerales bacterium | reverse complement strand
AGCCGGGAAGAGGAGGGGAGACTCAGGGCTGAATCGGGTGTCAGCCGTGTGACTAGGCTCTACGAAGTGACTCAGCGCGATCTAATAGCGCTTTATCAGGGGGCATCGCTATTCCTGTTTCCTTCTCTATACGAAGGTTTTGGATTACCGGTGCTGGAGGCGATCACGGCTGGAATCCCGGTTGTCACCACTCGCGAGGCGTCAATTCCGGAAGTTGGAGGAGACGCTGTCTGTTACGTACCTGCGAGGGACGCCTTCGCCTTTGCCGATGCAATTCTCCATACGCTGTCGACCCCAGATACCAGATCCACCACGGCCACCACTTCGCAATGTTACTCGTGGGAAGACACCGCCCGTGCCACCGTTGAAGCACTGGTTGCAGCAGGTGGTGCCTCCAAGACTGCTCATTGAGAATATCTGGACTGTCTCATCAGCAAAGAATTTATAACTCTTTATGACATTGACATAGCGGCTTGGCACCCCGAAAGGGTAATAGCGTCCCTAGCAAGAGTCGTCAAGGGCTTTACTGTCATCTGTTGCTATCGCATCCCAGTCGTATTTTTTAGCGCATGTGAGGCCTTTTTCGCGGAAAGATTCGAATTCCGACTGGTTGTCCAGCAAATTTACAATAGTTTTAGCGAACTTGCTGTGGTCGAAGCATGTGACTGCGCTGAAAGCGTCGCCATAAATGCGTTTATAGACCGGCAGGTCGTATGCTGCTACCGGAAGTCCTGCTGCCATTGCTTCGCAAACAGCAATTCCCCAACCCTCCTCGTGACTCGGGGCGAAAAGAATACTAGCCTCCTTCAGTTTGGCGTAGTATTGTTCTGCCGGCAGAAACCCGCCTTCCGGCTTGAATGGTACGATCAGATCGTCGAGACCTCGGCCTTTTATTTCTGCCAGCACTCCTGCCTCGCCGCTCATCCCGCCCATGAGGCGTAGCGTGGTTCCGGGGCGCATTGTCTGAACTTTTTCCCAGACAGGGATAATGTCATGAAGACCCTTGTTGGGACGAACGCCGACCATTGCCGCGTCGAAAGTCTTTACGGGGGAGGGCGCTCCGGCGATTTGCTCCAAGTTGATTCCACATCGCATTATACGGATTCTATCAGGCTTCATGCCCAGAGCCAGCAGCCGCTCTTTAACCAAGTCACCAGCATCGGTGTCGTAAACCCACGCCGCGTCGGCATGTCTCGCTATCTGTCGCAGGCTCCACTCCTGCATCTTCCATGTGAGCGTATTGACGATGCGGTTGCCAGGACGTTGCGAAGGAGGCAGTTCTCGGTGGTGGATCCATGCGACCCAACGGCAGTTTGGAGCATGGCGTTTAAAATATAGCGCTGGGACGATATCACAGAAATAGTCGCTTACCGTTATTGCCACATCCGGAGATTCAAGTGATTTAACGGCCTTGCGCGAGTAAATCGCCGATATTACGTATGACCAGAACCGGAACGCGCGGAAAGGCTCGCGACGCAGTAATAGGGAGGCTTTCACAGTTTTGGCTGGTATTTTGCACCCCATGCCAGTAAGCATTTTCTCACCGCCAGGCGTTGTCATCAGTCTTTGGTCAGTGGCAGGGTGCAGACTCTGCCACCGCCTGGACACCTCGTGGAAACGCACAGGCCCACCGGTGATGCTTCCCGACTCCATTCCGCATCCATTAAGGATCCATTGGATGTAATTTAATTTCATAAGGGTATGGCATATAGAACCGTGTCTTGCCAATTCAGAGAATGGTGGCGCACATAAAACGAATAATCCACGAGCGTGGAGTGGAGGTACTCGGGGATAGCCAGCAACTCCTCATTGCTATGGTAAATTGAAATGGCAAGCTTTGGACGGTTTGTCTCGATTACCTTCTTCGCACCTTTAAGCGCGTTGAGTTCCGCGCCTTCAACGTCCATTTTTATGAAAGTTGCCTCCCGACAGCTTTCAACGCTGTCGATTGCCATGACATTAACATAAACAGTTTTTTCCTCAACGTTGGACAAGGCGGATCCGGCTCCTTTGCCTTCATTGAACTTCAACGTGGTGTTGACGTTCCAAACTCCCGCGCGGATTGTCTTCACGCGGGTATCGGAAGAAAAAGTTAGATCCAGCGCGGCGAAATTTGCGGGATCTGGTTCGAAACAGACGATCTTTTTGAAATTGCCACCGCATTTTTCAATGAACTTCTTCGCCGTGTCGCCATTGAAGGCTCCACAGTCTATAAATACCTCTTCGTCCGAGAGTGTTATAACGCCGTCGGGAAAATATTGAAGAAGGGAATTCTCCAGTGCTTTCTTGCGAGAATAGTTTTGCCGGAAGCAGACTACGGCCCTGAACGTTTCTCTAGAAATTTCATCTTTAAGAAAACCACACACGGTGTCAATCCGATTAGAGTTTTCAGTGAAGAAGCGCTTACTGTTACTTATATCTCCAGCATGCATCATGCGTAAAGCAATCCCATCAAGACGCAGCTTCCGCAACGCGTTGAAAATGCGAGTTCCTGATCCGGATTCACGTATATGCCCGATACGCTTGGTTATGAGATTCTTCATATGACCAGCATCGGATAAGAACGCGTTGCGACGCATGCTAGCGCATCGGCGGCGTCGGGACGCGCGCGCGCCAATAAAGCGGCTCGCATAGATGAGCGTTTCGACGAATTTACACGTATAGAGCGGATGTATCCGGCCAGTTTTTCCGGCGTCAGCTCGGCTTGTGGTTCGAAGTCGCAGGCGCCGTCGCTGTGCATAGCCTTGGCATTTGCCGTCTGGTGGTCCCGCGCGAGACCCGGGAGCGGCACAAGCAGTGCCGGCAGCCCGCAGAGTGCGAGTTCGAAACATGAAGACGCTCCGGCGCGCGAAATACAAAACTGGCTGGCGGCATAGAGGCGGCCCATCTCGTTAGAAAATCCGATGACTTCAATTGGTATCGACCGTATCTCGGAGTATGAGGCGCGGACTGCCGCCTCGTTCTTCGCTCCGGCGAGGTGTATAAAGCGCAGAACACCAGCCTCGGCGGGATCGAGATCCAGCAGCGCAACGGCATCAGCCACTATTTTGTTTAGCTTTTGCGCGCCCTGACTACCGCCCATTACCAATATCGTGAAGCGGGACGTGTCAGCATAGCGTCCTGGATCTGCTCCCGCAATGCCGTCGCGCACCGGCATACCCGTGTTTATTGTGGTGGTTGAGTCGGGAAGGTGGGCTGCGGCTTGGTCGAATGCCAAGCAAACAGCGCTTGCCGCGCGGCAGAGTCTTGACACTGCCACGCCGGGAATTGCGTTAGCCTCGTGCAGGATTACTGGGATTCTCAGTATCCGCGCAGCCAGCACCGGCGGAACGGAAGTGTACGAACCCATCGCGAGGAGAGCCTGCGGGCGGAAGCGGCGTAAACGAACCAAAGCCAGCGAGAACGCCCGCGCCAGTGAAAAAAGCGACGATGCTGCATGAACAGGGTTGCGCCAGCGCGGTGGCCGGCATGGAACCAGAATCACGGCGCCGTCCCAGCCGTCTGGTCTTGCCCCCTCGACAGCGCGCCCGGAGAGAATCAGTGCCACATCGTTGCCTCGCGCCTTCAACGCTTTGGCAGCGGCAACTCCCGGGAAGACGTGTCCGCCG
Organism: uncultured Lentisphaerales bacterium; assembly: GCA_964405775.1. Classification (GTDB taxonomy): domain Bacteria; phylum Verrucomicrobiota; class Kiritimatiellia; order RFP12; family UBA3636; genus JAAZFF01. Next base: position 11,235 of record CAYOPG010000042.1, on the reverse strand, counting down.
GTGCCTCCACACGCAACGGCAAATCGCGGGGGTTGTGGCGCATCAGGTTCTGCAGGGCTGTTGTTCATGGTTTATCTCCACCGCCGTTTCTATCCCCGCTACTACTTTGACAATGCGGGAGTTTTGGTTGTTTCCAGGGCTGCAATGGCCTTGGTATCGACAAGCATCTTGCGTTTGTCGATTTTTTCCCATTCGGCGAGCTTTGTAGAGATAAAATCAGTACAGCGGGACTGTATTTCGTCCCGGTGGAGGTCGTGTGGTATAATCGGGCCGCATGAGATGCGAACAGGGCTTGAAGGGTGCACGGACATACCTAAATCGCGGTATTTCTTTCCAATGCGTAGAAAATCTGTTGCGACAGCGACTGGCACGATCGGGGCTTTCGCGTATTGTGCGAGTTTTGTGCCCAGCGTGTTGAAAGAGGCGGGGTCGAAGAGGCGTTCTCTGCGCCCCTGCGGAAAAATCAGAGCGGAACGTCCTGCTTCAATGCCCGCCTTGCCGTCTTCCAGTACTTTGCGCAGATCCGCCACCGGGCTTTTGCGTTGGATTCTTATCGGGTCGACGCCTCGAACCACGGCGCCGAACAGAGGGTAGCTGGCTAGCTCCTCCTTAAGTACAATGATAAGACCCGGCCATGACATCATTATTGGAGGAAACATGTATGTTTCCAGAGAGCTTACGTGGTTTGAGACCCAGACGACCGGGCGGCCGAGCTTGGTGATTTTCTCAAAGCCATCGATTTCGACGTATCCGCCGAGCTTCTCGACCAGCACGATGACGCGCATGCCGAACAGCGACCACTCCTTGTTCATGAAGCCCGGTCTGCGCGCATGCACGCTGGCCGTGACCATCAGCTCGCTCATCATCATTGCGAAGATGGGGGATGCCACAATCGACGGCAGATGAACCCTTCTTTGGCCATCCGGAGATTTGTAGCCCCCCGTCTCGCGCAATTGTTTTTGAAATGCGGCGGTTTTTGCTTGTTTAATATTGTACCAGGGGATCGGCATCTGCCTTTTCCTGATTATCTTTTCCAGACCCCGGAAAGAACGTTCGAGCGTCTCTTGCCGTCGGCCGTCATTAGAACTACAGCAGCATTGGCAGGGTTGGGGACGCCGGAGAGGTTCCATCCGCCATAGCCCTCCTTGCAGTGGTTGAGGTCGCGGAACGTGCGGCTTGAGGAAATCCAGTCAAACTTCCCGCCTACCCATTCGCCAGTGCTCTTCTGTACGAAGAAGCAGGCCAGAGCGCCGGCCTGTGTGTGGGACATTCCCCATGCGGACAGGTCGCGATCATATTTGAAAGAGAAACCGTTCGCTGAAAGTTTGAGGCCGGAGATCTGCACGCCTGACTGGACGGCGCCGGAGCCGTTAACGCCGCCAAAGGTCCATTTAAGGGCGCTGAAAGAGACTGCGTCGCCTACGCCGGACGGTGCGGCGGGGGCGGAACTCTGAGGCGCAGCGGGATCTTGAGGCGCAGCAGCTTGTTCCTGTGGCGCGGCCGCGGGAGCTGTTCCGTTCCAAGATACGTTATCCTGAATTTCTGCATTTTCGCAACCAGCCGTGAAAGCCGCGAAAGCGGATATGGCTGCGATAGATAGGATGGCGCTGCTCTTAAGCAAGGTCGTCTTTTTAATGGTCATTATTTTGCGGTTTATTTTTATTGTTGATCTTGTATGACCGATATACGTCGTAGCACCATTCAAAAGCCTCGAGCGGAACCGGTCGCTTAATGCGGCGAATTGTACAATATGGAGTGCGAGTGTGGCAATAAAGAATTTCCTTGCGGGAAATCTTGCCAGCAGGTTAAACTATGGCAAGTTTTTCAGGTCTGTGCGTTTTGCTTATGGACCTACGGTACGAAAGGAAGAAACAATACAATGAAATCAGTAAAAGGTACGCAAACCGAAAAAAATCTGCTCACGTCCTTCGCGGGCGAATCTCAGGCTCGTAACCGCTACACGTTTTTCTCAAGTGTGGCGAAGAAGGAGGGCTATGTTCTTATTTCCGACATTTTCGCCGAGACTGCCCTGCAGGAGAAGGAGCATGCGGAGCGCATGTTCAAGTTTCTAGAGGGTGGCATGCTTGAGATCACCGCCTCCTACCCCGCAGGCAAGATTGGAAAGACTGAGGAAAACCTTGTGGCCGCCGCCGCCGGCGAACACGATGAGTGGGCTCACGACTACCCGCATTTCGCAGACGTGGCAGAGCAGGAGGGGTTCAAGGAGATCGCCACAATGTATCGTATGATCGCTAAAGCGGAGAAGTACCACGAGGAGCGCTACTTGAAACTTCTTGAGCGCGTCAAAGACGGCACCATGTTCAAGAATGGCACTCCTACCAAGTGGCGTTGCCGCAACTGTGGGTACGTACACGAAGGTCCCGGCGCACCGAACAAGTGTCCGGCATGCGACCATCCGATAGATCACTTCGAGAGGTTCGCAGAAACCTTCTGATGAGGATCACGGGCGGCGAATTGCGCGGGAGGCGCCTAAAGACGCCTCCCGGCGCTGATGTCCGACCGACACAGGACATGGTCCGCGAGGCGCTTTTCTCAATGCTTCAAGAGGTTGTGCCAGAGTCGTCGTTCCTTGATTTGTTCGCTGGTTCTGGTAGCGTTGGAATAGAGGCTTGGAGCCGCGGAGCCAGAAGCGTCACGTGGGTTGAAGGCAGCCGCAAGGTCGCCCAAACTCTGGAGGGGAATGTCAATACCCTCTGCGATGCCAATCCCGGCCGAGTTTTCGTGGAAGATGTGTTCAAATGGATTGCGCGTCCGCTCTCCGGCGCTGAAAAATTCGACATCGTGTTTGCCGATCCCCCATATTCGGTTGAAGGTCGTTCAGACGGCATTGAAAATGTTATTGTCGCGTTGTCGGGGGCGGGGAAGCTGGCAAAAGATGCGATTTTCGTGGCAGAACAACGCACAGGTTCCCCTTTGCCTGACGCACCGGGATGGGATATGGCGAAGGAGCGGCACTACGGCAACTCGCGCATTTTAATTTTCAAATGGAAGAACGGAGGAGAGGAATGAACAGAGACATCAAGCACGAAACGGTTGTCTATCCGGGTACGTTCGACCCCCTAACAATGGGACATCTGGACTTGATCGAACGAGCTTGTGGTTTGTTCGAGCATGTACTCTTGGCCGTGGCCTCAAATTCCTCCAAGGCTTGGTGCATGTTCTCCTGCGACGAGCGTGTTGCTATGGCGTGCGAGGTCGTTGAGTCAATGCCCAACGTGCAAGTGGCAGTGATGGACGGAATGCTGGTGGATTTTGTAAGGAAGCATGATGCGCGTGTCGTCCTACGCGGTCTGCGTGCGTATAGCGATTTCGAGTACGAGTTTCAGATGGCGCTTACGAACCGGAAACTTGCTCCAGAGATCGAGACAATATTCATGATGCCCAACGAGGAGCACAGCTACGTCAGCTCCAGTACTGTTCGCGAGGTGGCTCAGTACGCTGGCGACACAAGCCTTTTCGTGCCTCCAGCCGTTCAGCGCTACATCGAACGCGCGGTCGTGTTGTCAAGACTAAACGGGAAAAGATGATCCTCCAGCTTACCAGTATCAAGCCTGATGGGTCGTCGTTCGAAGGGGAGGATCCTGTCGAGGCGTTTGAGTGGGTCGAGGTGACGGGTGATATCGTGCACCCAGCCGGGCCGATCCGCTGGAATCTGGACGTCAAACTTTTCGGAACAGAGCTCTACGCAGAGGGCAAGGCCGCCGCAGATTTCGCCGGTGTGTGTGCGCGCTGCGGCGGGGAGATGACTCTTCCAGTAGTCGGGGATGTTTGCATGTCGATGGAAATTTCTGCGGAGACGGTGGAAGTGGACTTGACTTCTGAGCTCCGTGACGCTATTCTACTTGCCCTTCCAAACCACCCGGTGTGTCAACCGGGGTGCAGGGGTGTGTGTCCAGTTTGCGGGAAACCGCGTTCCGAGGGAAAATGCCAGTGCGGGGAGGAAAAAGGCTCCAGTGCCTGGGATGCCCTCGATGGGCTTTTGAAACAGCAACAAACAACAGAACCGAGGTCTAAAAATGGCCGTACCAAAACGTAAAAAATCGAAAATGCGCGTGCGCATGCGTCGCGCCAACAAGAAGGCGGAGATTGCCGCAGTGTCGACTTGTCCTGAATGCGGAGCCGACATTGAGAGCCACCGTGCCTGCAAGAGCTGCGGAGTATATCGCGGGCGGAAGGTGCTCACTATCAAAACCAAGGACGACGAATAGTCAAGAAGCTTCATGCGCATCGCTATTGACGCCATGGGCGGTGATTTCGCTCCTCGCGAGATCGTCAGGGGGGCCGTGGAAGCCTCCCGCGACACCTCTGAGGATTTCGAGATAATCCTGTTGGGGGACGAGACCGCTATCAAAGCGGAGCTTGCCGCCAACAAAGCCTCTGTCACACCGAGGTTGCGCATCGTTCACACTACGCAGGTCATAGAAATGCATGAACACCCTGCGCAGGCTGTAAGGAACAAGCACGACTCCTCTATATACAGGGGGATGGAGCTTGTGAAGAACAAAGAGGCAGACGCATTCCTGTCAGCGGGAAGCACGGGGGCTATGGTTGCGGCGGCAATAATGGTTTTGCGCCGCGCTCCGGGAGTCAAACGTCCTGCAATAGGAACGCTGCTGCCCACGGTCGGCCGACCGGTGCTTGTCATCGACGCTGGCGCTAACATAGACAGCGAAGTGGATGAACTTGAGCAGTTTGCCATCATGGGGAGAATCTATTCCGAAGCCATAATCGGTCAGAAAGACCCGGTTGTGGGTCTGCTGAGTATCGGCGGCGAGGATCTCAAGGGGAACGACCTCACGAAGAGAACCCTCGAACGTTTACGCGCGAATCCTTTTTTCAAATTTCGCGGAAACGTGGAAGGGCACGATCTGTTCCAGGGGGAAACTGATGTCGTGGTCTGCGACGGCTTTGTCGGGAACGTGCTCCTCAAATCCGTCGAGAGCGCATCGCGCGCCGTGTCACATTGGATGAAGCAGGAGTTCAAGGCCAATCCGCTACGGATACTGGGCGCGATCTGTCTGCGCGGTGCGCTGCGCAATATGAAGAAGCGCATGGATCCGGAACTGTACGGCGGCGCACCTTTGCTCGGAGTCAACGGAACGGTAATAATCACCCATGGCGGATCGTCCCACAAGGCCATCTACCATGCCATACGGGTCTCCGGAGAGGCTGTGAAAAACGGAGTGACGCACAAAATTGAAGAACATCTAGCTGCTCTCCAGAAGACACTCAAGGAACATCAGCAGAATAAGGCCGAGAACTAAAAAACCATCTTAAATGGCAAATTCTATTTCACAAACCAAGGCTGTAATCACCGGCGTCGGAGGCTGGGTTCCCGAGAAAATCCTGACGAACGACGATCTCGCAAAAGCAGTTGACACGAACGATGAGTGGATAAGGACGCGGACCGGCATCTCTGAGCGTCGTATCGCGGCGGCTGACGAGGCTTCGTCTGACATGGCGGCAAAGGCGGCTCTCGCGGCTCTGGAAGACGCCGGCGCCAAGCCGGAGGAAATCGACCTGCTCGTTGTAGCCACCATAACGCCAGATTCTGCAATGCCATCGACCGCCTGCCATGTTCAAGCCAAAACAGGATTTGTCAACGCAACCTGTTTCGACATATCGGCCGCCTGCACCGGCTTTGTTTATGCGCTGGACATCGCTCACAAGTACATCATTACTGGTGCTTCAAAGAAAGCCATGGTCATAGGCGTCGACAAAATGAGCTCCGTTGTGGATTGGCAGGATCGCGGCACTTGCGTGCTTTTCGGCGACGGCGCCGGCGCCGTAATTCTCGAGCCAGGCAACGGGGAATCGAGAGGTATAGTCGCAACCAAGACTAAGTCCGACGGTACGCTCTCATCCATCCTCCACATAGAGGCAGGCGGTTCGGCCATGCCGCTCACCGCCGAGAACATCGGCGAACGCAGGCAATATATAAAGATGGAAGGCAATGTCGTCTTCAAGCACGCCGTCCGCAGCATGTACGAAATTTCTGAGGAGGCTATTAACAAGGCCGGGCTGACGCATTCCGATATCGCATGGGTCGTGCCGCATCAGGCCAACATGCGCATCATCACCGCAATCGCAGAAAAGCTCGAGACACCTATGAGCCGGGTTGTCACCAATCTCGAGAGATACGGCAATACCACCGCCGCCACAATACCGCTTGCCTTGAACGAGGCGGTCAAAGACGGCAGGATAAAAGAGGGCGACTACCTCCTGTTTGTCGCATTCGGAGCTGGCCTCACCTGGGGCGCTTCCGTGGTTCAGTGGGGCAAGTAGCACCGGAAAGAATCTACAATAGTGAATACAAAACAACTTCCAGCATTGGTTATCTCAATGATCGTTGCAGCGGTGCTTGGCGGATGCTCAACAATGTATTACGGAACGATGGAAAAGTTCGGTGTAGAGAAGCGCGATATTTTGGTCAACCGTGTGGATGATGCAAGAGACGCTCAGGCTGATACTCAGGAGACGTTCAAGAACGCGTTGGAACAGTTCGCTTCGGTCGTAGATTATGACGGCGGTGATCTTCAGAAACAGTACGACAAAATGTCTTCGCAGCTCGAAAGATGCGAAAAACGTGCTAAAGAGGTGACGGAGCGCATTAATTCCGTAGAAAAAGTCGCGGAAGATTTGTTTAAGGAGTGGGCAAAGGAGTCTAAGTTATACAGCAACCAGACTTACCGGCTCGAAAGCGAAAAGAAACTCGTTGAAACGAAGAAGGCGTATTCGCAGATGATTGCCGCGATGAGAAACGCGGAATCGAAAATAGAACCGGTGCTCGTAGTGTTCCGCGACCAGACGCTTTACCTGAAGCACAACCTCAATGCTAAGGCAGTTGCTGCACTGCAAGGCGAATCCGCCAAAGTCGCGGCAGATGTAAACGCCTTGATAAAGGAGCTTTCCGATGCAATCGCAGAGGCGGATCGCTTCATTAGTTCCATGGAGAAGTAAATGCGGTCAGACGCCGCCCGCTTCTAGAGTTTTTACACGGGCAATTGCTTCGACAATCAACGAATTGTCCATATCGTGGACTTCTATCGTTTTGCCGATTGCCGTTGGGAGCGTAATGCAGAGTCGCCCGCCTAGATGCTCCCGGAAGTTGGCGATGCCTGCAATTATTTCCAGCTCGCCGTCTGGCCGGGTGTTCTCGAGTTCCGGCCTGTAGATCGGCAGACCCAGGTTTTTGATTAAGGAGATGATGCGCGTTGCATCTGAATCCGGGATCAGCCCGGCTAGCGCAGCGTACGCTGTGTCCAGCGCCATTCCAACTCCAACGCCTTCTCCATGGTTAATGGCATTTGCCGACATGATCTCAAGCCTGTGCCCAGCCCAGTGACCGAAGTCGAGCGGGCGCGCCGAGCCAAATTCAAAAGGATCACCACCGGTTGTTATCTGCCGCAGATGAATCCCTGCGGCTTGCTCGACAGCGTTACGCAGAGCGGTTCTTTCGCCGTCAACAAGCTCCTTGGCATTGCGTTCCAATTCTGCGAAGAACGCCACATCTCGGATTATGGCGACTTTTACTGCCTCGGCAAGCCCCGCGATGCGCTCCCTTTTGGGGAGGGAGTCCAACAGCGAGATGTCGTTTACGACCGCAAAGGGGGGAGCAAAAATGCCCAGGAAATTCTTCTGTCCATGATGATCTATCCCGTTCTTCACGCCGACACCGGCATCTGCCTGCGCGAGTACAGTGGAGGGCATTCGCACGAGCCTGACTCCGCGATGCGTCATCGCAGTGGCGAAACCGACTGCGTCAAGCACACTCCCTCCTCCAATTGCGAGAACGAAGCTCTGGCGATCGATGTGCAGGTTGCCGAGTGTGAATACGATGTCTTTCAGCAGCGACATGTCGTTCTTAGCCGCAGCACCACCGGGCACAAGCACCGGATCTGCCGCAAACTCCAACAATTCAGAATGGGCATGAGCGTAATCTCGTATCTCACGCAGAAGCGATGGGCGAGCGGCTGCGAGGCCGGCATCGACGTAAGGCACGATTCGGTGGCGACGCCCTTCACCTAATCTGTCGAAGACGTGGCAGAGCAGGGAGGAAGATGTATCGAAAGAATTTACGGTGAAGTGGACTGGATAGTCGAAATAAACAGAAAAGCGGTTGTTGATTACAGAATCTGTGCTCATATCTTTATTAAAACTCAGTGGCGAGAGAACTTGCGAGCGACACTAACGTAGGATTCGCACCGATATCCCTGAACTCAGTCGACGATGCGAACGCGGCTGTTGACATGCGTCCATGCGTGCCACGAATCCTCGTGGCGTCGAGGCAGGTTTTCAGTGAGAAACGCGAGTTGAAAAACAGTTCACATGGGTCGTATCCCGGCTTGGAATGAATGTCGATGTGTGTGGCATAGTCTGGCGCCTCTGAATCGTCTGTCCACCACTTGTAGACGCACCATGAACCTTTCCTCGCTGTGAGAAGAATTTCGCCGGCGGTGTCATGGCACCAGTCCCCATCAGGAGTTTTTGTCTCGACGGTTTCGTAATCGCCTGTCGCGGCAAGAGTGTCGCAAACGGCTAGGATGTCGGCCGTATCTCGTACGTACACGTGCGCAATTTCATGATCGGCCATAGCGAACGCTCTCGAAGAAAACAAGTCGGGATACGCCATGGAGCGGACATGGCGTATATTGAGGAATCCTGCCTTTCGCAAAGTCGTGTTTGGATATGCGGGTGGTGCATCCACTGGTGCTATCGCGTAGTCGCCGAAGACAAGCATGCGGTAGTCAAGCCGTTCTGCCATGGCCGCCAGCCTTTCAAACTGATCCTTCAGCAAAGCAAATGAACGGCCGCAACGCTCATCATCGGGCCCGAAACGCTGCAAGTCATAGTCTAGCGTTGGAATGTATAGAAAAATTATTTCCGGTGAAATCGTTTCAAGACTAGCTTCGAGATTATCGACGACCGCGTTGCCTATTTTGGGCGAAGCGAGAGGTCCCCAGTAACGGTGAAGTGGGAATGTCCCACACTTAGCATGTATGGCAGGGCCAAGCTCGGCGGGCTTGACGTAGTTTTCCATTATCGTGCCGCCGCCGTGCTTGTGGATTGGGGCGGGGGAAATGATGCAATCGGCATCCTCTCCAAGACTTTGCTGCCAGAACATCATTGCCACCTTCGCGCCAGCGGAACGCGCGGAATCCCAAATTCTACGCCCCTGCACAAGGCCGGACGATTGTTCCCAGAAAGCGGCTTTGCGCAGTGCGCGGTTGAAGACACCATTCGAGGTCATGCCGTGGTCCTTTGGCCACGACGCCGTGCGGAAGCTCGCCTGAGCGGTGCAAGTCACCGCGGGAAAAACAGACTGGACAGGGGCGAAGTCAAGACCGGCGATGCGTTTCATGTTGCGCGCTTCCAAATCGCGCCAACCCAGTCCTGCCACCGATACAACCAACCATTTATTAGCCACTTTTCACCTCTTTGGAAACACCCTGCCACAACTCCGGCTCTCCTGCATCAATAGAACTTACAGAAGCACACGGGAGCTTTCATATCTATGAACGCCTATAAGCGGCAATTGGTTCGGTTAATACTGGTGCGCCTGGCGGGGCTTGAACCCACAACCTTCAGCTCCGGAGGCTGACGCTCTATCCAATTGAGCTACAGGCGCAAAACTGCTTCGTAATGTACCCTTTCAGGGGTCGTTAACGCAAGAAGAATGTGAAAAGTCTGAACTATAAAGTTTAACTATAAACTAATGGTGCGAGAATATGCATCTCACGTTAGTCAGGCATACTTTTCGGCATTCGCTACGGATAGTAGGCCGGTAAGTCACTGGCCGCCGGGCGGAGAATCAATGAGAAAGAGAACAATGAAAGCAACTAGCTTGAACAAGTCACTTCTTGTGATGGCCGCAATAACGGCGGCTGGTGCCGCCCACGGTGCCAACATCGTATATGGCACACAGGCTGTCGGCGGAGTCAACCCCACAGCTCAGCATGTCACGGTCAACACAACGTGGACAAGCGACAACGTCTATTACCTGACGGATCCAGTGTTCGTCAAGGATGGCGCTACACTGACCATTCAGCCCGGCACAGTAATCCGGGGCACAAAGACAGACGCTAATATAGCCGGCGATTTTCCCGGAGCGCTTGTCGTTTCGCGTGGCTCGAAAATCTTTGCGGTCGGAACAGCGACGCAGCCTATCATCATGACTGGTGCTGATGATAACAACGTTCCTGGCATGACGGCAACGTCGCCCTGGAATAACAGTGAAAACGGTCTGACCCAGCAGTGGGGCGGCCTGATCGTGCTTGGCAGAGCCTTCCTCGCCACAAACGTTGGCGGTTCGGGAACGCCTTCCCCCAACGCCGCCCTTGACCTGCAGATTGAAGGTCTGGAGCCCTTCGGCGATTACAGCCGCTATGGCGGTGGCAACGACGACGACTCCAGTGGCGAGATCAAGTTCCTCCAGATCCGCTACGGCGGGTTCGTGCTTGGCGAGGCCAACGAGATCAACGGCCTCACTCTCGGCGCGGTCGGGCGCGGCACGAAGATCAGCTTCGTCGAAATAACGAACAACAAAGACGACGGTGTCGAGTTCTTCGGCAGCACGGTGAACACGAAATACATGATCGTCCGCAACAGCGCCGACGACTCATTCGACTGGGATGAAGGCTACCGCGGCAAGGGCCAGTTCTGGCTTGTTGTTCAGGGTTCACTTCACACCACGTCTGACAGCAGTGACAAGGGATCTGAGTGCGATGGCGGCATGGGCGATACCTCCCAGCCTTCATCCTGCCCGACAATCTACAACGCCACATACGTTGGTCTTGGCAAGGATATCGCCAATAACGGCAAGAACACGGCGTTAAATTTCCGCGACGGAACGGCAGGGCGTGTTTACAACAGCATGTTCGTAGACTTTGGCGGCGCTTTCGCCATCATAGAGGGCGCCACGACGGGTGCCGGCACATCAGCCGAGAAGACACAGAAAGACTATGTCCAGAACCAGTACTACACCCACGAAGCCAACGGCAGCAAGATGCTTGAACTTAAAGGCAACTGCTTCGCTTTGTTCGGAACACCGACGATCCCTGAGTGGCCCGCAAACTCCTCGAATCTTGGCGGCCCGTATGGAACTGACGGAACTGACGGCAACAAGCCTGGATACGGATACGCTTGGCAACAGGACAACGTCTACCAGACCACCAGTCCGTTCTACTACGAGCGTTCTCAAACCGCTCTCGGCGG
>CAYOPG010000041.1:0-19491 GCA_964405775.1 uncultured Lentisphaerales bacterium | reverse complement strand
GATTAAGTATCGCGACAAAATGAAACAAAAAGTGCTTACAGCGCAAACGGCTCAATGAAATTTGGCTAGGAACTATATTACGTTTTTCCTTTATTTAAAAACTGCGATGTTTTACAATTACAGGAGTTTTTGGAAGAAACAATTAATGAGGGCTGAGGAGGCTGCGGAGACGGAGTTTCAAAGCCCGGTTAGAACCGAACAAGGAAAATAAAAGGGCCCGAACCCGCGAAACAAAAACGTGCGGTCTGGTGTGCGCTTCTCTATGAAAACTAAAACACGGGTCTATGCCCACGCATTTATATTCGCTGGTCTGACGATTTTGTCTGGTCTGGCCTTTGTTAACAACATTTCCGCCGTGGCGAGATGGTGGAGTGCATTCAAGGAGGCCGGCGGAGATGCGGTAGCAGTCCCGCCAACTTGTCCCGGGATAATCCCCTGGCTAGACTGGAGCGCGATTGACTACTCGTGCGTGACCACGTTCATACCGTTTCTGGGCTTTTTCCTCATCACGCTCGGACTGGGTAGAATCATTGCGGGCAAGCGGCAGGATTCGGAAACATTCCCTTTCTTCAAAGGCTACGACCAGCTCAACATCGCGCTGGGCCTGATAGGCACGCTCTGGGGCATCATCATCATCGGGTTTTTCCAGTTGGACACAATCACGATGGGGAACCTGATGATGTGCCTGCACACCGCGTTATTCTCAACAATGATGGCAGTCGCGTGGGTTTTCATATTCGCACACGGCATACTGCGCCCGCTTGTTCTGGACATCCTGAACGACCAGCAGGGTTACGAGAACGAGGACGAGGACATCTTGGAAGTGCTCGACAGTCTTACGACATCCGCCGCAGGTCTGCGCGATGTCTGGGACGGGAACCGCAACCACCTCTCAGCGCTCAACGATTCAATAATTCTCACACGCTCCGGGTTGCAGGAACTCGGGAGCGTCGGCAAAAGCGTCAGCGAAGTTCTGTCTCAGGAGCTCTCCGCCTCCGCCAAGTCGTTAATCGCAGATATGGAAAAGGCTTCCGGGCAACTCGCGGCGCGCGAGGAGCGCATGGAAGCCGCGTTTCAGGCACGTCAGGCAAAACTCGACGCCGACATGGCTAAGACCACCGATCTTTTCAATTCTTTGACAAGCCTCATCTCTGGAATTCAATCGACACAGGAGGATTTTGCCGCCGCCGCAGAGAAGCTCTCGGCTGAAAATGCGACCCTCGTAAGCGGTATCAGCGCGGAGAGGAACGCTTCGGGAGTGCTTCGTGGAAGGGTGGCAGAGTTGGAGGGCGAAAGCGAAGGGCTGCGCAAGCAGATTGACGACTTGGTGGAGAAGATGAAAGCGACGGAGGAGTCGTTCAACAAACGCCACGAAGCCCTTCGGGCCGAAAGCGACCGTATAGCCTCAGAGCTTGCCAAGGTGCAGGGCGAAAAAACCGCCGCATTGCGCGAGGCAGAGGGGAACCTCAGCCGCGCAGAGAAAGCGGAGACGCTTGTAGAGAAAATAAAGTCGGCGTTCAATGCCTGAGGAATTAGGAGGCGGGTTTGCAAAAAAACACTTTAAAGCGTCTGCGCAAGTATCTCGGGCGTGACAGATCCACGACGCTGAGCGTTGACGAGCTTCAGGGGCTCATGCTGCAGATATCGTATGCCATCATGATGATATTCATGATCGCATATTTCATGTTCAAGACAAAGTCGACGCGCGAGCAGGACGAGCAGTACCTCGAGCTTCAGAAGCAGAAGCTCGTCTCCGCCATCGACAAGGTTGACAACAACTACGCTGTACGCTATGGCCTGAACACGCTGCTCACAATAGATGATGAGGGGAAGATAGACTATGACGCATCCGCCTATATCGATCAGGGCAAGCTGACACAGGCTCCCACTTTGCGCGCCGCCTTTTCAAACGGCTCCGCAAACGCCGCCCACGATTATTCCGACATGCTTGCCTTGCGGCGAGACTGGTGGACCAATGTACTGCAAGTGGCGGAAATTCCGGAGGAAGAACTAGAACACCAGAACCGGATATGGCTCGGGGAGCGGATTGATTCTGGCGTATCGACCTTACGCAAGAATGTCGAAGGCGTTCAGATCCTCAGCGCTTCGCTTCTGCAACGTTACTGGACACTCAACCCCGGCATGATCAAAGATCCCGTCGTGGCGGAACTTCTTGAGGAATTCCAGCGCTCCGACGAATCAAAACGCCTCCTGCTCGCAACGGAACTGGCGCAGGCGTTGCGCCGCTATTCGCTTGCATACCTGAGCAACGAGGCCGGCACGCCTATGTTGGCCGAGTGATAGCATAAAACAAAAAATGAAAACTTTTATAACAATCTCTGCGGCTCTTGTAACAGCCTGCTTGTTGAACTCGACCGCCGCCACGGCGCCGGGTGTCGAGGAGTTCGACCGCAGCACCGCCGAACTGGCGGCAAGCCTTATACTCGAAAAGCTGCAAACTGACATACTGGCCGCCGAACCTGACTCCGGCTCGCTATTCACCGCAATGGAATCCAACCCCGGACCATACGTAGACCCAGACGAAGCCCGTGGCAAACTCGAGAAGGATTTCAGCGACGGCATCGCAAACCGCTACCGAGAAGAGGCGGTTAAATACCTGGACCGACTTGCAGGCGATGCGGGCCGTGTTGAAGTGTTTGGAAAAGACTTTTTGGATGATGCGGTCGAACTGCCATCAGATAAGCTGGCCGAAACGGTCAAGCGGACCTATCCAGACGCGTTCGGCGCGGCCAGGACGCGCGTCTGCAAAGAGCAGTCGGAACGGCTTGTTGCGCGCATACAGCCAACGGAAAAGGAATTCGAAGAGACGCCGTTGGCGAATTTGACAGAGCTCATGACGGCCCGTATTGCGCAGGCGCAGGCTAAGCCTGTGTTCAAGGAGAACATGGCGTTCATCTCGGGCAATATCGTAAAGCCAATGCTCGAGGCTGCCGAGTCACAGCGGGCTGAGCAACGCGTGCGTCTGGAAAACCTTCCCGTGGGGGGATGGGCGCCCGGGGTTATTGCCAAAGAGCTAGAAGCGGGCATCACTGCTTTCGTGGCAGAGTCCGCACCCCGCCACAAGGAAGCAGGACGGGTGGCTTATGGAGTATTCCCGTCGATTGTTGCCGCAGTGCCTAAAACGGCCGAGACACGCGCCGCAGGTAAAATGGCTCGAGTCGTTGAAGACACCGAGGTCAGGATCGACATTGCAGAAATACTAAAAGAAGTCGAAGAGAATCCGGCAGCGCACAAAAACGTCGAGGATTCAATGAAAACCTTTGCCCCGACGCTTGAGCGAAGACTAGGTGAAGAAGCCCTGACTAGAAGCGAATCCCTCATACCGGAGGATGAGCGCGCCGCGTTCAGAGCATTCGCGGAAAAAGCAGTTGGTGAAGGTCAGATAAAGACGGCGATAGAGAAGCGGGTCAGAAACGTTCTGCTGCCAGAGGTAAGAACAGTCCGTGATGAATGCGCCGACCGCCAGATGACTAAACACTTCGCTGGAATCAAAGCGGAAACGTGGTTCCCATCAGGCGGACTGGTAGACACAGCATATGCCCAGACGGACTACCGCAAGGCCATCAAAGAATGGCGCAGCCTTGCAGAGCTGGAACCGTTTGCCAAAACGGCAAAAGAGCAACCGCTCATGGAAGAGACTGAGAAAAAACTCGATGACGGAATCGCGGCGCTGTTCGACCGCGGGCGTATGGCGCAATCGCGCCAGCATGCCATCGTCGATGAAGTGTTTGGCGAAATGAAGGAGTTGATCGCCGCCGAGAAAAAGCTTCCAGATCTGGAAGGCGCCACAGGGCTATATTCCGAAAAGGTGACTAAGGTTTGGACGGAGGAACGTGGCACGGTTCTTTGGGGCGATGCCGACGCGTATAGGCCTCCTAATGCGGACAGGCAGCATGTGGAGCTCTTCCCCAGCACAAACGAAAAGATAATGCTCAAGGTGAAGTCGCTTATGGAATCAATTGAAAAAGAGCGTCAGGAGAAAGAGGCACCCCCTGTAAAGCCTCCCGAGGAAATGCCTCCTGAAGAAGTAATCCCGGAAGATGCGCAGGATCCCGCACCTCCGGAAGAGCCCGAGTTGGTTGAGCTGGACTGCAGGTTTGTGTTTGACCTGAAGAAATCAGACATCTCTCTAGTGTTTTATTCCGGTGACGTTGAGAAGGCCTCTCTCGAGTGTCCGCAATCTCCGGAGAGATATAGACGCGAGTATGAAAAGACTTTAGAGCGCGCGGTCAAGGCACTTCTTGAGGAAACGGGTGGGTACACTTCGAAAGGCTCAAAAGTAGCGCTAAAAGTGAACATCATCGTCAGGGACGATCTTGTCTATTACGGAATCGTTGCCAAGCTTTCGCAAATGCTCAAGCTCAAGACAGCCGAACTGTCGGAGACCGGTGTCTCAATGGAACTGAAAGACACCTCTCTGGAACAGCCGTAATTGCAGGTCACTCTTCATCAACCGTCTCGTCGCGCTGGTATATCGGCAACTGGCGATAAGGAACGGTAAAGGCAAGCACCATCAGAGATGTGGCATACGGGGCGCTCTGTTCGCTACTCGTTCCCTGCCACGAGCCATTGGGCTTCTGCTTAGGTATCCAGACACGATACATCCACTCTGAAAAAGCCTTCCAAGATTCGCCGCCTATCTGGAAAAGCCCTTGCGCCGTGTAGTACATGCCGTAGAACTGGTTCGACTGGCCTTCAAGTTTGGTGTAGTTGTTCAACAGAAAACGCGCTGCGTGCAATGACGCAGGGTCGTTGTGCCTGCCACAAAGCTCTAGACACAATATACCTGCTCCAGTCAATGTGAACTGGCTTGAGTTGTTGCCCGGCATGTACATGAAGTACCCTTGTTCGGTCTGCTGGTGGCGCCTCACGTATTCCACCGCACGGTCTATCGCATCGTCTGGCACCTGCCCCCCGTTGAGGCTGCATGAACGCAAAGCCATCAAAGCCCAACCGGAACAAGACATATCGCTGTCGTTCGAATTCGGGCGATAACGCCATCCGCCCGCAAAATTCGGTTGTTTATGAACGTTTTGAGCATCCAGTAATATCTTAACGGCCTTGGGCAGGACTTCGTCCAACCTGTCCTGCAAGGCCGGTTCTACCATACCCGACACTTCTGACAGGAACAGGGTGCAAATGCTGTGAACATACATCTGCCCGTTGTCATTCAGCTTTGTGCCCAAATAGCCGTCAGCATTGGCTATGCCCAGGATGTAGTTTATGGAGTTGGTTATTACATGGCCGTAACGCGCATCGCCGGGAGTGTACCCCTTGGCGAGAAACGCCATCCCCGCCAACGCGGATATCGCCCCGGAATCGCCATAACTCTCTGGATATGAACCGTTAGGATTTTGACCATTGGCAAGATACTCAAGCGCAGCCTCGACTGATTTGTCTATGGGATCTTCGGGCTCAGAGCCGACACTGCCCTGAGCGAAAATCCGTACCGGCAGTAGTAAAGCGGACAACACGACGGCAGCCACTAAAGCAATCTTCAACCCAAATTTCATAGTCATCCCCATAAATGCTATTTGTTCTTATTTTCACGTGCCAGTTCGAGGAAGTACGACCGCACAAGCTCACGGTATTCAGGCGCCACGGCCTTGAGAGCATCCTCGAACTCACCGGGCGGCATACCGCCCTTGACCCTGAACCAATCTCCTCTGCGGAAACCTGCTCTACGGAGCCACTCCGGCATCTCAAAACCGCGGAAATCGTCTCTGGAAAAATCTTCGTCTGTTCGCTCGGAAGGTTCACCTGACTCTGAATTTTTGCTCTTGCGCCCCGGTTTCAACGGATCAGGCAATTCAGGATAGCCCATTTGTTTCGCCAGCATATCTGCCATATTACGCATCTCTTCAGCCGCCTCTTCAGCCTTGTTCCTCATCTCATCGGCAGCAGTGGGTTCATCCTTATCCTCTTCATTTTCGCGATTTTCCCCGCCTCCTGAAGAATCCTGCGATTCGTTCTGTTTTTCCGACGCTTGCTTTTCCTGAGATTGAGATTTTTCACCTTCGCCCAATTTCTGTTGTTGCGACTGGCTTGACTCTGACTCCGACTTCTCTGAATCATTTTTTTCAGGTGACGCCTGTTCGGAGCTTGATTCTTCTGAAGCCGCCTTCTCCGCGGCGGCCTTCTCTGCGGCGGCCTTCTCCGCGGCCTCTTGCTCATCCATTGCAGCATCTGCCTTTTCCACCGCGGCCTTCATTGCTTCTTTTGCGCGTTCGGCCGCTTCGCGCGACATCTCATCGAGTTTCTCGGTAAGGCCTGTCGCTTTCTCCTCCGCTTTCTTGATCGCCTCTGCGGCCTTTTCCATACTGTTGGCAGCAGATTCCATTTCCTCCACGGCGTCTTCCAGATTTGATTTCGCATCCTGCTCCGCAGTTGCCTTGTCCTTTTCACTCTCTTGGGCTATCGCTTGTGAATCGGCTTTTTCAGCCATTGCAGCATCGGCCTCCGTTTTTGCATCCGCAGAGGCAAGAGCCGCCGCCTCTGCTTCCTCAGCCGCTTTTCTTGCGGCTTCCTCGGCTTTATCAGCAGCTTCCTTCGCGGCAGCGGCAGCCTCTTTCGCAGCGGCTTCCTCAGCCTGCGCTTTCGCTACTTTAGCAGCTTCTGCCTCAATCTCGGCATCTTTAGCCAGAGCTTCTTTCTTGGCGGCTTCCTTAGCGGCCTCTGCCTCCTTTGCCGCCTGTTCAGCCTTTCTCGCCGCTTCTTTAGCCGCAGCTTGCGCAGCTTCTGCAGCGGCTTTTTCCGCTTCAGCCTTTGCCGTTTCCGCTTTGGCGAGAGCCTCTTTGGCCTCCGCTTCAGCCTTCTCAGCCTCTGCCCTCGCCTTCTCAGCCTCTGTTTCCGCTTGCTTGACAGCCGCCGATTCTGCAACCTTGCCCGGATCTGCCGCATTCTTAGCCTCGGCATCCTTTACCGTCTCTGCAGTTTTGGCGGCTTCTTCGGCTTTTTTCAAAGCTTCTTCAGCAGCAGCTTCCGCCGCAGCCGCCGCAGCCTTTTCCGCTTCTGCTCTGGCCTTCTCCGCTTTTGCCGCCGCCTCTTTGGCTTCTGCTTCCGCCTCAGCTGCCGCGGTAGACTCTTCTGCCTTTTTCAAATCTTCTTTGGCGGCCGCCATAGCATCCGCAGCAGCTTTTTCCGCTTCAGCCTGAGCAGTTTCCGCTTTTGCCGCCGCCTCTTTGGCTTCCTCTTCCGCCTTGGCTGCCTCTGCTTTAGCTGTCTCCGCTTCTGCTTCCGCCTGCTTAGCAAACATTTCCACTTCCGGCACAGCGGGATCAACCGTCTTTTTAGCCTCCGCTTCCTTCGCCGTCTCTGCGGCCTTGGCTGCCTCTTCGGCTTTTTTCACCGCCTCTTTGGCGGCAGCCACAGCGTCCGCAGCAGCCTTTTCCGCTTCCGCTCTGGCCTTCTCCGCTTCTGCTCTGGCCTTCTCCGCTTCTGCTGCCGCCTCTTTGGCTTCCGCTTCCGCCTTAGCCGCCTCCGCTTTAACTGTCTCTGCCTTTGCTTCGGCCTGCTCTGCCGCCATTGCTTCTTCAGTTTTCTCCGGTTCAGCCGTTTTTTTCGACTCAGGTTCAGCCATGGCCTGTTTCTCTTTTGCAGCGGCAGCCTCGGCGGCTGCGTTTTTTTCGGCGACCTCCTTAGCTGTCTTCTCCACCTCCGCAGCGGCCTCTTTTGCTGCTTTTTCTGCCTCCTCAACAGCTTTTTGCGCTTCGTCTTGAGTCATTGCGGCTTCTTCCTTAGCCACTTCCGCTTTGTCCAAGGCTTCCCGCGCAATAGCCGCCTCTTTCTTGGCTTCCGCTTCTTTTGCCGCCGCCTCTTTTGCCGCTTCAGCGGCTACTGCCGCAGCTTTCTCTTTTGCAGCCGCTTCTTTAGCCGCAGCCTCGAACTTTTTCACGGCTTCCTCCGCAGTGGCTGTCTTAGCTTCAGTTTCTACTTTTTCCGCAGCCTCTTTAGCAGCCTCAGCTACCGACTCCTTTTCCAGACCCTCAGCACGATTCTCCGCCGCCGAAGTAA
Source organism: uncultured Lentisphaerales bacterium (assembly GCA_964405775.1). Lineage (GTDB taxonomy): Bacteria > Verrucomicrobiota > Kiritimatiellia > RFP12 > UBA3636 > JAAZFF01. Next base: position 11,457 of record CAYOPG010000041.1, on the reverse strand, counting down.
GTTGGTCGGTAGCCTTCTTTGTTGAGTCCTCCGCTCTGACCATTTCCTCGGCAGCAGCCTTCAGATTATCTGAGAATAGTTCTGCATCCTCTCGTGCCTCCTCAAGCGCTGCGGCTTTCTCGGCCTGAGCTTGGATCTCATTTGCCGCTTCCGCCTGAGCTTCTTCAGTCTGGGACTCCGCCTCTTCGCCCGGATTTGCCTCTGAAGCGGCGAGCATTTCTTCGAGTGCCTTGAACTCTTCCGCAAGATCGGCAATACGTTCGTTTATGTCCTGAGTTTTCTCCGCGATCTCTTCCTGTAGCTTAGCCGCTCGCTCCTCAGGCGATGACTCACTGGACATTTGCGGCGTCATTTTAGCAAGCTCTTCCGAAGCAGCATCACGTGTCTGTTCATCGGCCAGCCTTGCTGCAATATCTTCAAGCTTTTTCTGTTCTTCCCCTAGGGTTTGAATATCTGCCGCTACCTGTTGAGCCTCTTTTCTGGCTGGCTCAAACGCACCATCGACCTTCACCTTCCCGAGTTCTGCTTCCAGCGCCTTTTGCTCGTTCTTCCACTGCTCCATATCGGCGCGAGTCATTTCTTCAGGCTTCGCTTTTTCTGCAAGCGCGTCCTGACGCTCTGCGAGTTCCGACATCTTCATCAGGTCGCGTATCTCTGCCTTCGCCTCTTCGATTTCTTTTGAGAATTCGTCCACCTTCTTGACAGCATCTTCAAGTTCTTTCTGAAGCTGCGAAGTCTCCTCTTGCCTCTCCTCGCTGTCCGCAAGCATCGCCTCATCGACCTGTTCCGCGGCGTCTTTCACTTCGTATTCACGCAGTCTCTCCAATTTCGGCAACAATCTTTCAAGCATGCTCTCCTGGGCATCCTGGATCATTTCCTCTATTTTTTCCTCAGCAGCAGCAATATCCTCTTTGGCTCCGGCCAAAGCCTCTTGAGCTTTTTCGTCCGATTTGGCTGCTGCTTCCCTAGCCGCCGCAGACGCCTTTTCGCGCGCCTTTGCCAACTCCGCCTTGAGCTCCGCCATCGCCTCATCTATGTCCCGGAATTCCTGTTCCATAAGCTGGGTGCTCAAGCTCTTTGCACCACGGTCAATTCTTACCTCCACGGTTTCGCTACGGGCTTCCTGCGGTCCTGCCAGATCGTGAGGCAGGTTGTCGCGCACGACGATAACGAATTTCAACACAGACACCCCGTCGGTCTTAATCTTCGACAAATCGACCAGAGCGTTTCCTCTCCACGCCCCCGCCTCAATCTGCGATGAAGTTGTACCCGAGAGTTTCTCGAAGCGCGCGCCGTCTACACTGAAATGCAGTTCCTGAGCAGAAAACCCGAAGTCGTCGGCGGCAATGTACTCCAACGGAAGCGTAGCGTACGGCGGCAACGTAAACACGCGTTCTTCAGGTGATACAATAGCCACTTCGGGCTTGCGGTCCTTGGTGACTCGCACCGGGTAAGAGACCGCCGCGTTTGTGTATCCGTTTGCGTCGGCAAGCGCGATGCGCCATTCTCCCGCGACCTTATCGCTAAGCGTAAACGCCCAACCTACTTTTCCTTTGCGCGTTCTCTCGGATTCATGTTCGCCGTCCGCCAGAACCAGACGGGCATCCATCTCCCGCTCCGGTTCGATTTCTATCTCGATGCGCGTCCCGGCGATCGAGCTGATTTCCATGTTGCCGAATTTATTCGTCGTCGGCTCCATGCCAGTGTACTCGGGAAAGATGTTCTTTATTTCTATGCTCTTGTACGCCGGCGTCGGCAATACTGTAACCTTGTAAAAACGAGTCAGAGCTCCACCGCACATCACACGATAGCGGAACGACTCCTCGACCGCATGGAAGTTGTGCACGTAGCTTAGTTTCCGATTTTCACGTTTTTCCCCGTCCGTGGCTTGGCCTTCCACCTGGCGCATGCGCTCCGATACTTCGCGCGTTTTTCCGCCAGAGGTTGTTTCTACACGCATATAGGCATCGCTCTTTAAATCCGCGCTCGCACGCACGTTGATCTGAAGCGGCATTCCCTTCAGCAGCACGACGTCGCCGGGTTCTACTACAAGGTAGTCCGCGTATACGTTGCCGACCTCCGCCGAAGGTGCAACCGCTCTGACGAACAACCGCGCCGTTGCCTTGGGCCCAACAATGAACAGCAAAAGCAACACGCCAATGGCGCACGCCGCGGCGATTAGTTTCGGCTTTATCGTCCGGGTCGTGAATTCAGCCTCCGGCGAAACACCTTTCGTGTCCGCGAGAGCCTGTTTCGTAAGCACCGACAGCAACTGCGCCGAACCGTGAGCCTGAGCCTCGGGGTGTGACAAAAGTTCGACAACCGTCGAAATCCGCTCCTCAAGCTCCGGATGGTTCTGCTCTATCAGCAGCGCAACGCGTGCCGGAGTGAACGGGTGTGCGAGCGGACGCACAAGCGTGAAATACGCGGTGACGAACGTCGCAAACAGACCACACCCCCACATGACCCAGCGGGGGCCCGCCGTGAACATCATCGTCATGGCGTCAACCGCCATAATCAAAAGCACGGCGATGAGAGCCGTGGCCAAAACCGCGAGAAGCCCGCGGGCTAAGACTATGGAAATGATGCGCCTCCTGGCATGGCTTAGCATTGAGTCCATCTCAGGCGGCAGAGCATTGAAGGCTCGTGAGGGCGGAACAAGTTTTTCCAGCTTCTTCAACGCCTTTGCGCCCAAGTCCATCATTATCTCTTTTGCCCTTCCGGGCGAACACATGTTACGCAACTCCATGGCGCTTCCTCACAATCCATTCCGCAGTGAGCAGCCCGATTACGGCCGCATAAAGTAACAAAGAGTTCCAGAGAGTCTTCTCCGTGCGTTCGACCAAAACGCGGTTTCCCTCTCCGAACGAACCCTGCAACTCTTCAATATCCGCCGGCCCGACGACCTTTCCTCCGGAAGCCTCCGCCATGCGAAGCGGCATTGCCTTCGAAGCCGTGATGTTCACAAACTCCGCCGGCCTCTCGGCGGTTACCACCACGAAGTGCGTCTCGATTCCCTCTGGATATTCCGACCCAAGGGCATCCCTCGCCTTCCCGCTTTCGAACGCCACCCTGTACTTGCCGGGATCGGCGAGCGGACTCAGTTTGCCTTCGTAGAACCCGTTTGAACCTTCGCGGTACTCCAAAGTGACAGTCTCGATCTCATTCTCTTCCGAATACAGCTTTATTTTCGGCTCAAGGTCGTTCATCGCGTTGAACTCGGCATCAGAAATTCTTGCATAAACAACCACCGGCTCCTCTGGCGCATACCGCAGGCGGTCAGTTCCGATCCGGACGAAGGAATTTCCTGCGCGCAGCTTCTCGCCAGCACCCCAACGCAAAACCTGTCCCCAGAATTGATGGTGGAGCACATCGCCCACTTTGTACCGCAGACGCCATGTTTGGTCGGTGTTTAGCATAAGCACTTTGCCCTTGCCGTACTGTTGTGCCACCACGAGAGAATTCTTCGCCTGCTCCCGTCGTATCTCCTCTAGCCTTATAACCGCGCCCTCGGGGTCATCAGCGAAGTTATGCGCTGCCACCTCCGCAGTCTGCGCACCGGGTTCTTCTTCTGCGGCCGCATACGCAAGAACCTCAGCGCCAGGTTTCACGCCGTTAACGCGATAGCGCCAATCCATTGTTTGAATCCCTTCCCAAATCTCCTCGTTTTCAGACTGCGAAGAAGACTGCATCATGACAGGATGTATCTTGCCTGCAGACGTCAGCTTGAGTCTAAAGCGGTTCTCAGGACCTTTCAGTAAGCTCTTGTTCGAAGGCTCGTAAACTACCGGCATCAGCTCGCGCAGCCCCTCGTCGCGGATCTTGTGGGGCATGGAATTAGGGCCGGCTATTATTACAAGCAACGCCCCGCGCTCGGCGACGCAGTATTTGATGTTCTCTATTTCTTCCGCAGGCAGTTCGTATTCGTTAAGATCACCGAGGATAATAACAGCGAACTTTCGCCACTCTTCGCGCGACAAAGGATACGTACTTGACTCCGACTCTCCGAACGGACGTGCTGCAGATGCCGCTGGCAGCGGGTCGGGATCCACACCCGCAACTCGATCCGGTTTTACAAGATATTCCTGAAGATGAACCGATTTATCACGGCCGTAGAACAGGTTCCGGAGATATCGGAACTCCCAACGAGGTCTGGAATCCACAAGAAACACGTTCGTGCGGTCGTCAGACACAGCCACATCCAGCGTCCACTTGTTGTTTTCTTTGAACTCTTCATCCGGGATCTCTTCAATTTCGAGCCTATATTGGATCACGCCGCGGCTCTCCGGTTTGTGCGTGAAACGGAATTCTTTTTCGAAATCATCGTTCTCGATTCTGAAGACCTGCTCTTCGACCATCTCCTCGCCAAGATAGAGCCTGACTTTCGCATCTTTCCCGGCAGCGCGTGTTGCGACAATGGTTCCGGTCACGTGGACTTTATCGCCCAAGAACACCGACTCTGGAGCGCGAGCGTGACCGAACGCAACATCAAGCGGCATCTTGGAACCACCAAGCACAACGGCCGAAACAGGCGCCTTCATGTTGCCAAGCCTGCGGGCCACGGCATCGACTCCCGCCGCGCCATTGTATCTGCCATCTGTGACCACAATGAAACCGGCAAGCTCTTCCGAAGGTATTTCGCGCAGAGCCCTTTCGAGTGCCACCGTTATGTCGGTTGCAGACCTGAACGCCGCGATCCTCGCCTCTTCTTTCGACACTTTGTCCTCCACAGCCATCACATCATTAGTAGAGGATACATCCACAACATTGGTCACTGCCACCTTTGGTGTAGACTCTTTTTCATCCATTCCTTTACGCGTCTTCGCAGCCGCTTTTTTATCTTCATCAGTTGGCATCAGAGCACTGTCGAGAACCGGATTAGCCGCAAATCTGTACACATCAACGTCGTAAACCGAGCGCAGTTTTTCAATCTCGGTTTCGCCATCGTCATTATTGTCTTCCGAGAGCAGACGCCGCCCGATCTCCGCCCGAGTCGAGTCCGCGGCCGCCATGGCCTCCGCCTTGCCGACTTCGTCACGCCTGGCATACATCGCCGCCCGCCGTGACCGTCGCAAATCAGGCAGCGCCGCCACCAGCTGCTCCATAGCGTCGGCGCAGCCTTTTACCGAGTTGCGGATGTCGGCTTCTTTGTCGCGGCACTCCTCGCCCAGCTTTCCCAGCGTGGGCAAGAGCGTCTCCCCGAGTAATCTGGATGCACGACCCGCCGTGTCGCTCAAATCTCCGAACTCCTCTTTGGGAACCGCGCCAGCGTCATTCGCGACCTTTTCTACGACCGGCTCGACCATATCGATCGCCTTGCGCACCGTCTTTGACACTTCCTTCTTGTCAAGCGGTTCTTCTTCCGTTCCTTCGCCATAGCTTTCGGCAACCATTCGGAACACGGCGAACTCCTCCGCTATAGCCGGCAGCCCTTGGTGCATTTTTTCGAGATCCTCGTCTGAGATCTCTTCAATAGCGCCGAGCGCCGCCGCGATTTCGACGCGCTCTTCGACAGTCCAGTATTTGTCCTGCAGGTTCATCGACGCAGAGTCGTCCATCAGCACAACCACGCGCCGCCTTATCGTGCGCGAATGCTCGCCGACCAGAACGGGTTGCAACAGCATGAAGAGAATTATAAACACCGCGGCCATTCTGCAAGCAACAAGTATCCGGCCGGTTCTGCGCGGCAGCAACCCGCACTCGCGGCGGTACAAATGCGACACGAGCTCGATTGAGAGTGCGGCGATGAACGCAAGCAACAGGAGATGCCCGCTACCGGCGAGAACCGCCCAGCGCCCGAGTAGTTGCATGACGGTCCATGAAGCGACCGTGCCGACAGGCACCAATATGCCAAGCCTTTGCGAAGGGCGAAGCGAATCCTTCCACGCAACATGGCGGTGGGCGAAGATCCAGACGGCGACACCTACCAGCGCCATTATCCAAAGCAAGAAGGTCGGCACCGTCATCGGCAGTAAATCCGGTCTTATAATATTCTGCTCCATGTTATTCCGCTTTTCCTGAAATCATCACGCCCGCCACAGGGTATCCTTGATCTTGGCGAGCGATTCCCTGAATGAGTCTCCGCCGCCAGGCCCTTCGTTGGTGAAATCGACATTCTGCTCCTCGCCGGCGCGGCGGCGTATCGAAATCCACCTCGTCAGCCATACTTCCAGCACTAGAAACAACAAAGTGCCAAATGCCAGTATCCTCCATATCTCCTTGCCGAACGACTCTCCTCGGAGGGCGCTCAGCACATCCTCGTGCTCCGGCGCCTGCAGAAGCTTGATATACTGCAGAACCGCCTCTTTCTGAACATCGGTCATAGCGTCAAGCGTGCTCTCCTCTATTCCACGGGCAACGCTGAAAATCACATTCTTCATGCCTGCAACCTCTGCGAGCCCGTTTGTTAGCGCCACGTCGTAAACGCCCGGCTCGAGTCCACGCGAAATTCGAAGCGATGTTCCGAGCTCCGCCTCGAAAAGTTCTCCCGCAAACTTTTCGCCATTGGGATCGGTGATTTGGACAGTCCGTCCCAAAGGGCTCTCCGCACCATCGTCCACAATCGGGCTGATGTGGGGCTTGAGGAGCAGTGTGGCGCCCTCGCTGGGCTTGATGTTGAGCTGCGCAGCGACTGGCTTGGCGAGATAATATACAATCTCGTGCACAAGCGGTACGAAACCGGTGCGCGAAGGCAAATCCGAGATTGTCGCATCGTTCGGGAAAGCAGCCATCGCCACCGTCCCGCGTCCGAGCGGCTTAACCGCAAAAAAGGGATCCCCGTTTACGAGGCGTCCGGCAACGTTGCCGGATCTGTCAAGGCCTTCATCAAGCTTCCAGTATTGTAGCGGAGCCGTCATCCCCAGATCAGTCCCATCGCGCAAATTGCGCATTATATCGTGCGCAAAAGACCCCGTGTCAATGCGCGCCCCGGCTCCTGTACCCGTGTCAGTGTCTGGACTCTGCCACGAACCAAGTGCAAGCGGCAAAACGGGCTCGCCTTCGTAAGTCCAGTTGTTGAAAACATCCGGCTGAGTTTTTGGACCGGCGGGAATGAACAGACCACCGCCGCGACCGCAATGGTTTGCCAAGGCGGCGAGCGCTTTATCGGGCAACTTTGGAACATCGGCCAGAATCACCACGGCGAAGTCACCAAAGTCCTCGCGCAGCGAAGTACGATGCAATGGCTCAACCACAGCCTCCAACAGGAAATCCCTCTGCGTGTTTTCACCGGACGCTGCCGTCGAGACTTTGGAAAGCGGCATATCGGGACGCAAGGCAAGCGAGAGGAACATAGCTGATTTCGCGAACGCACGAGAGCTGGTACCACCGTCCACGATTAGCACTTTTAGCCTGTCCAGCACCGGCACGACATATTCAAATTGGTCGTCAGCCGGGAGGTCGTCACCAGCGACAACGCGAGCCGTGACGAGCGTCGCCCCTGGCTCTTTGAACCTGTGGCGAAAAACAAAAGTCTGTGAAGCGCCGGGAACCAGTTGTCCAGCCGTACGGTTTGAGAGACGCATGCCGTCGACCTCCACCACGATCTCCTCGGGAGTGACAGCCTCGGTGCCGGAATTCCTTACTGTCACCCGGATTCCCGCCTCGCGATCAGCGCCGACAACATCGCGCGAGAGCGTGACATCGGCAACGGCGAGGTTGCGCACGGAGGACGGAACAGGCAGAGTGCGCCACACCACCTGCGGCGGTGTGGAAAGTTGCGCGAAGAGACGCTGGATGTTTTTCCACCTGCCGGCATCGTTGGGCGCCCAGCCGGAGGCTTGGCCGTCGCCTATGATCAATATCTGTTTTACGCCGTTGTTGCCCGCGGCAAGCGTCATCGCGGCGGCGGTAAGCGTCGCGGGAACGTGCATGGTTCCGGCGGAGGGTTTCAACTCCTCGAGTGTTTCAAGCAGAACGCGTCTCTCGGAAATAGGAGCAGGATTGAGCACGCGCGGCACCGGACCGCCCACTATGATGCTGAAAGCGGTGCCACGCGGCGCCTCGCCTATGTACTTTACAGCGTCATCGCAAGCGCGGTCGAAATTGCTCTGCCCATCGACATCCATGGACATCGAGGACGAGCCATCGACCACTATGACAATATCCTTCTGCGCCCCGCGCCCGAAGCGGCGCAAGTTCAGATGGCGTTCGAAAAACACCGCCCCCATTATCAGCGCAATAACCACGAGAGCGCCAAGCATGCAACGGAGGCGCCATTTAGGATAACGCCACAGCGCGAAGCTTATTCCGAAAAGCGTCACGGAAGCGATCAGCAAAGGCATCACGACGACCCAGGGCACAGGCGAATCCTGCGGTATGAAAGGCCGTGCGAATACGAGAGCCAGAAGCGTCACAATCAGAGACCGGCAACCGAGGAGAAGCACATCCTCAAGCAGCACGCGGCGCTGGCTGCGGCGCATGGATTCCAAAAGGAACATCATGGCGCCCCAGTCTATCCGCTTCGGGCTGCGCCTGTTGAGCAGGTGGAGGACAACCGGTATCGCCACCGCAAGCAGCCCGAACAACATTGCTATGTTAAGAAATTGCATTTGCCTTATTCAGATTCTTTTGGGGAGCTCCGCTCATCCCCTCCTCTTCGCAAGATAGTCGGAGAGAGCCCGGTCAAACGGGATAGTCGTATTGAGAGGCACGTAGTCGGCGTGAAGCTGGCTGCATGATTCCTTGAGTGATTTGACAAGTTCGTTCACACGCTCCAGATAATCGGCCCTTATGGATTTGGGATCTAGCCGCAGCTCGGCATTTGACTCTAGGTCGCGGAAGTTGACAAAACTGTTGAACGGGAAACTGATCTCCTCCTCGGCCATAACATGAAGCAGTATTATCTCGTGCTTGCGGAATCGGAAGTGATGCAGCGCCTTTTGTAGAGCCTCTGCGTTATCGAAGAAATCGCTGAGTATAATCACAACACCGCGGTGCGGGATCCGCTCTGCAATCTCATCGAAAATGTCTGAGAGCGCGGTCTCGCCTTCCGGCTTTGCCGAATCTATCAGCCTGAGAGCATGGCGGACCTGCGATGGTTGTGCCTTGGCGGGCATATAGTCGCGGATATTGTCTCCGAAAGTCACCAGACCCACCGCATCCTGCTGCCCTACGAACAAATACGCGAGCGCTGCGGTCAGGTAGCGGGCGTAGTCGAATTTAGAAAGACGGCGTCCGGCGAATTCTGCGGCCTGCTCTCCCGTGTACGCCATGGAGCCGGAGCAGTCGAGTAACAACGTGGCGCGAAGGTTAGTCTCCTCCATGTACTGCTTGACGTAGTAACGATCCTTGCGAGCGACAGCGCGCCAGTCTATGTTGCGCGTGTCGTCCCCAGGCACATATTGGCGGTGCTCCGCGAATTCCACGGAAAAACCTTTGCGCGGACTGCGGTGACGCCCCGCCGTGAAGCCGTCCACCATGCCTCGGGCAAAGAATTCGTTGCGCGACAAAGTCGCTGTCGTTTCCCCCGGCAGCCACTTCATATAGTCGGACGCGTCTGTGAACTTCACCATTTAGAGACTCCCGTGCTTTGCGTGTTTACGACACGGCGCCTTAGATGTCCAGACTCTCGCGCGACTTCATTGACTTTAGCAGCATGTTGATCACGTCGTCGCTCTTTACGCCGGAGGACTCTGCCGCGAAAGTAGTCACCACGCGGTGGCGCATCACAGGCAGAGCTATCGATGCAACGTCGAACGTCGTGGCATGGTGCCGGCCGTTCAACACGGCGCGCGCCTTGGCCGCCTGTATAAGGCTAATGCCGGCGCGGGGGCCAGCACCCCAGCTCACCATCTCCTTTACAAAATCGGGTGCCTCGGGTTTTTGAGGACGCGTGGCTCGTACGAGGTCACGGGCGTATTCCACAACGTGCGGAGCCACGGGAACTCGGCGGATCAGCTCCTGAAGCTTGACAACGGTCTCCCCGTCGAGGATCTTGTCGAGTTTCGTACGCTTGGCACCGGTGACGCTGAGAATTATCTGGCTTTCCTCTTCGGCGGTTGGGTAATCGAGCACGATGTTGAAGAGGAATCGGTCCAGCTGAGCCTCCGGCAACGGGTATGTGCCTTCCTGTTCGATGGGGTTCTGCGTGGCCAAAACGAAAAACGGCTCCTCAAGCTGATATGTCGATGCGCCGACTGTGATATGGTGCTCCTGCATCGCCTCGAGCAGTGCGGCCTGCGTCTTGGGAGGCGTGCGGTTGATTTCGTCGGCGAGCAGCATATTCGTAAACAGCGGGCCTTTCACAAAGCGGAACTCGCGTTGTCCCGTAAGCTTGTCCTCCTCCAAAACTTCAGTACCCGTGATATCAGATGGCATCAAGTCAGGAGTGAACTGAACGCGTTTGAACTTCAAGTCCAGAACCTGCGCCAGTGTGCTGATGAGCAACGTTTTCGCGAGTCCCGGAACGCCTAGCAACAACGCGTGGCCGCGGCTGAACACTGCCACCAGAACCTCTTCTATGACCTTGTCCTGGCCTATTATGACCTTGGAAAGCTGTTCGCGGATCTCCGAGTACTTCCGGTTCAATTCAGCAACGAGCTTGATGTCGTTTCCGGAGAGATTCTCCTCCGGCTCGTTTTTGCGAGGGCGCTCGACAGGCGCCGCCTTTTCAGCGGGGGATGGCTGATTCTTTGCCGCGGGGGCATTAGGCGCTTCCGCAGGCATAATCACGGTATCAGACCCTTCGACGAAAGTAGCACTGACGTTTCCAAAGCGCAGAACATCGCCGCTCCTGATTATAAACTCAGAAATGCGGACATCGTTCAGGAACGTGCCGTTAGAGCTGTCGTTATCGCTGATCACCCATCCTCTGTCCCCTCGTTTGATAGAGCAGTGCATGCCAGACATGCTCGCGTCGATTATTGACAGATCGCAAGTCCCGTTCCTTCCGATGGTCAACCCGTTCTCCGGTATTTCCATTTCCCTAACCGTCGACCCGTCGTTGTAAATCAATTTCGCCATAATTTTATCCCTTTAAACTGCGACAACCATACCGGTGCCATGTAGATGACATAATGCGTCTATATACTTAGCAAACACCATGCCATCTTCAAAATCCACCTTTATAATACCTCGCATATAATCGACTTAACATGATGATGTTGAACAGTTTACATGCAATATCAATCCTGTTTCGGTTCTTAATACACGCAGAACCGCTAAAAAAAATCATACACTCGCCTACACAACCGTATACAAAAGTATACATGACAAATCAATAAATATTGAAAGTTCAACAAGGCGTTGGGCGCGGGCTTTGCTCGCCTCGCCAGTCAACGCAGATAGACCTTTACCCTTTATTTACCCGCAGAGTGTAAACGGAGAGCAAACGCGCCCATTGTTTTAAAAAAAATTGAAAAAATTTGATTCAGAGCAGTCTGCCTAGTGCGGTCATTTTAGGCGGAAAACACTATCTGCAAGATACTTGCGCTCGAATCTCAATACCGATCGATGTCA
>CAYOPG010000040.1:0-20077 GCA_964405775.1 uncultured Lentisphaerales bacterium | reverse complement strand
GTTTCCTGACCACTATGGGATGCTAGTGTCGTTGATAGTGTTAACATATTTTCGTGTGTGAACACACAAACATCTGATACTTTAACACTAACACCACTGTCTTATCTGGAAGAAGTCAATAAAAAAAATCAAAATAACCAATCTACGCGTGTGGTGGTGTGGTCAAGAAAAGCTAAAATCAAGCATCCGTTTATAGTGGCGGTTTTATCAGTTTTTTGATAACTTGTACTGAATGAATGACGCAGTGATAATTGAGACGAAGAGGGATACGCATTATGTGCAAAAGTACAGTGTGCGTACTTACGAGTGCGGTTCGGACGGGTTTTTACTTCTGCCCCAGCTCTGCAACTATCTGCAAGAGACAGCTTCAGTGCACGCAGATATTCTTGGGTTGTCCAAAGAGTTCCTTTCGAAATACAACCTGATCTGGGTGCTCGCGCGCATGCGCCTTCGGGTCGACCGCTACCCAAGGTGGCGTGACGAGGTCAAGGTACTTACCTTCCCCCACAGGATGGCAAAACTAACCGCTCAGCGAGACTTTGTTATTACTCTTGAAGACGACTCCGCGGTCGGAATTGCCTCTTCCGAGTGGATGTGTCTTGACCTTGCCACCCGCCGAGCCGCTCGATTGCCGGATATGATGGGCAACTGCGCCAACAACGTTAGAACGCCGGTCTGGTCAGGCAACGCCTTCACTAAGCCGGTTTACCCAGACTCCCCGGTTAATGAAACGGAAAAGAGCTTTGAAGTCTACCAGTCCCATATAGACCTAAATGGTCATGTAAACAATGTCCGCTACATCGAATGGATGTTGGAGTGCTCAAACGAGACAAAAAAACATTCCAAAGTTAACGAGTTTGAGATCGTCTACCGAGCAGAAGCTTTCCTCGGAGAGGCTGTCACTGCCTATTGCACGCCGCTGCCAGATGGTACCGTCGCGCACCGAGTCTCAGCTCAATCTCGAGACCTCATAATCGCGAGGACAAAGTGGCACAATACGAAAATCGGTGAAAATCTGTGATGGCTTGTAAAGTTATTGACCCTGCACTTTCAAATTGCTAAAATTTCGGCATCAAGGCTGCGGCGTTTTCACGATGTGCGAAAGCCCGTTGCACTTAATAAGGAGAAAAACCATGGCAAAAAGTCTCGACGCAAAGAAAAACGAAAAGAAAAAGCCGACCATGACTTTGAAAGAAAAGCGGCAGGCAAAAAAAGCTAAAAAAGGCGCTTCTGAGTAGCTTTTTGGCACTCTCGAGCAAGCGTTGGTGGTTTTCAAAAAGACCTTGAATAGTACCTCAAGGTTTTTGGAGTTGTTTTTTCTTAAATAAACTCCTATGTGCTCGGGGCGGTCCCGCGCCCGAGAGATAATATGATTTATAGTGATTATCTCGCCGTCTTTTGTTACAATCGCAACATCTATCTATTAAGGACGCTAGGCCGGTTATGGGATCGGTACAGTTGTCCGTTGTATTTTAGGAAAAGCAATTATGAGCAAGTTCAACTCCAGACATGTCTTCACGTCCGAGTCTGTATCAGAAGGACATCCAGACAAAGTGTGCGACCAGATATCCGACGCGATTTTAGATGCGTGTTTAGAACAGGACGAGAATTCACACGTGGCGTGCGAAACAGCGGCAGGCCCAGACATGGTTGTAAATATGGGTGAATTCAAATGCAATGGATATGAAAATATTGATTCCGAGAACATTGCCCGCGAAGTAGTAAAAAGCATCGGGTACGACAGACCAGAAGAGCATTTCAGCTGGAACACTTTCAACTACATAACCGCAATGCACGGTCAATCGACAGACATTGACATGGGTGTAAGCCGTGGTTCCGAGGAGGCTCAAGGCGCCGGCGATCAGGGCATGATGTTCGGCTATGCATCTGATGCGACCCCGCAGCTAATGCCTGCACCGATAGTTTATGCACACCTCCTGATGGCGCGGATTACAGAAGCCCGCAAGGAGCGTTCTATTCCATATTTGCGCCCTGACGCAAAATCTCAAGTCAGCGTTCTCCATGAAAATGGGCGCCCTGTGCGAATAACAGACATTGTTATCTCCAATCAGACCGAACAAGTCTCTATCGAGCGCATTCGCAACGACATCGAAGAGTTTGCACGTGCGGAACTCAAAGATACTGGACTTGTGGATAACGACACACGCTTTCATATAAATCCAACAGGAGCTTTCATAATCGGCGGCCCCTGTGGAGATGCCGGACTAACAGGGCGCAAAATCATAGTAGATACATACGGCGGCGTTGGGGCGCACGGTGGAGGGGCATTCTCAGGCAAAGATCCTTCCAAAGTTGACCGTTCCGCAGCATACTACGCAAGGTATTGCGCCAAAAACATAGTGGCGGCCGGCATTGCCAGCAAGTGTGAAATACAAGTTGCATACGCGATTGGCGTAGCGAAGCCAGTCAGCATCAATGTCGAATTTTTCGGCACTGGCAAGGTACCGGAGGAGCAAGTATCTGAACTTCTGGAACACGGAGATATTTTTGATTTCCGGCCGGGCAAAATAATCAGCGCACTCGGACTAAAACGGCCAAACGGCTGGAGCTATCGCGAGACTACTAACGGAGGCCACTTCGGTCGTGAAGGGTTTCCGTGGGAACGCACAGATAAAGCGGAAGCTATCAGGGATGCCTTTTTAACATAAACACCGCCACATTCTGCGGCTATAGAATTGGCGAAATGGAAGAGTCCGGTTTACCCCACCCTTCCCACCATACGCCAATTATTTTATGTTAGAAATGATCTTATCGGCGACTTCGTCAGCCGTGAGTTCTGTGGTGTCTATGCGCATTGCACCCTCTGGTATCTTGAGGGGCGCCGTCTTTCGCGTGCTGTCGATTTTGTCCCGGTTTAGGATTGCCTCCTTCACCTTGTCCACAGCCCCCTTGTCAGCAAAGCCCTTGGCAACATCTTCCTTGAGCCTGCGACGCGCACGTTCCTCCGGCTCGGCGTCAAGATAGAAACGATTCGAAGAATCTGGGAAGACAACCGACCCTATATCACGTCCCTCTACCACAAGATTGCCAAGTGAGCGCATTCCCCGGAGCCAGCCTGTCACCAGCACACGCACCTCGGGCACCGCAGATACAGGGCTTACGTGTGAGTTTATCTCTGGCGTACGTATCCGATCTCCTAGCTCTTCTCCACGCACCTCGTATGCAACCCTGCCATCGCGCGTTGCAAAATCTACCCTTACTCGTCTGACGAACTCCGCGACAGATTCAGGTGAGGATGTGTCTATACCCGCTTCAAGAGCTAGCCAGGTGACTATCCTGTAGAGCGCTCCAGAGTCCACATACAGATAGCCGGTTCTCTTCGCTACGAGCTTGCCGACCGTAGATTTGCCCGATGCTGCAGGGCCGTCCACACATATGACGTTTGACATAGTTTTTTCTCCTTGAATAAGATGTAGAATCAGAACTCGTCAGATTTCGCGATGCGGTCATATTCACGCGCAACACGGAACGGTGTCCGAATTATCATGAAGGCGGTGATGGCGATGAACGAGACCGATGTCACAGGCATAGGTTGGCTTTTCACGCCACCTAGCCACAGAAGAACGTCCGCCAACACCGTGATACTGAAAAAAGTAAACTGCCCGTAGTAACTTAGAACCTCTGCGCAAACAGTCTTGACAAACCGTAGAGGCGAATTTGATTTTCGTCCAGCCGGATCGTTCATATCAGTAACACCAAGCCAAAGCTCTCGTTTCTCCACCGCTGTGGCTGCAAGCGACGTCAATCGTCCTTTGCCATATTCCTCGCAAAGCACATGTTCAACCGCGCTCAATGACGCACTCCAATTTGCGGGCACAGAAAGCACGGCAAAAACAAGCCACCAGGTGCCGTCGCCACGGCAAAGATAAAGACCTATACCGATTGAAAGCAGAAACGCAGGTTTGAATAGCAGATGGAAAACGTAATCAAGATAAAAACCTCTGCGTGAAGCGGTGCCTGTCATACGAGCTAGGCTGCCGTCAGCAATATCAAGCAAATACCCGGCATTCCACAGAAAACCGCAGCAAAACCAAATGGTCAGCCCTAAGCTAATGCGACCATCTCCGTAAAGGCTCCCGGCATAGACTGCGAGCGGAAGCGAAGACATCCAGCACATCCCGGCGATAATAGTCACCGTGTTTGCAGACAAGCCTAGTTTATGCGCGAGCAATGCCAGTGGATGCGCCAGACGCCTGCCCACCAGTTCGGTGATCAGTGCGCATTCGTCTTTTTTGACGGCATTTTTGTATTGCAGTTCTTCGCCCATCCGTCTAGTTTTCCCCAAACAACATGTTTGCCTGTCCAAGATCTTCCGGGGTGTCAACCTCCACCCAACGACGTCCCTCAGTATAGCATGGATAAACATCGTGCACAGCGAACATCACCTGAAGAGCGGCCTCATACCACTCATCTCGCCTCCCCTCACCCAGCAGACACCCCAATGCGCTCTTAAGCGCCGCAGCGCCATCCTTGTCAAACTTGGCAAGACCGATATATTCGCCGGCGGCCATGGCGGGGTCCAGAGTCTTTGCTATTCTGACAATGCGCCCAGCAGCGTCGAGATCAACTTTCATCTCCTCCGCGCCCATGGGCTGAGTGTTGTCAACAACAAGCGCGTTGGAGCGTTCAAAAGACAGTAACAGCTCAAGAATCTGAACGTCGAAAACAACATCCGAGTTGAACAGCACAAACCCTTCATCAAGCCATCCTGCGTCTGCCGCCACTCCAAGAGAGGCAATGTTGTTAGCTTTGTCCCATTCTCGATTGTAGCACTCCACGATTGAATCATCGATGGCGTCAGTAACCAGGTTGTGTTTGAACCCAGTGACAACAACAACTGGCGAGAGCTTGTTGACTGCTTCGATTGACCTGAGTTGTCGTTCAAGCATAGAGACACCCGCTACGTCCAACAGGCACTTGGGCTTGTCTTGTGTAAGCTCTCCCAGCCTTGAACCGCGTCCCGCCGCCAGTATGACAACCGGAGTTTTTGTGGAATTTGATCTCATCATCGAAACTGGGGAAATTAAACAGGATCAGTCGTTCGCTGAAAGCGGCTGTTTTGCATCATTTTGATCAATTGAAATCTCAAGTAGTTCGTGCATGTCTTCAAGCACAGCTTCGATGCCAGCGCAGGCCTCAACTGATTCCAACAAGCGTTTCTGGACCTGCTCATTCGCGTCTGTTTTAGCGTAGGCAAGATCACGCAAAAGGGTGGAAACCTCTTCAACGCCGCACTTGAGTACATTTCGGAACTCAGACATTCGCTTGATTGTGTCGCGGAAGCGCACGACATCGCGCTCAGCAGTTTGAGCTTTATCACGCTCTGTGAGGTCTGAAAATGAGAGAACCGCGCCAACTACGTTACCGTCAGAGTCGCGGTTGCTGGCGGCGCGGACGTTCACACGGAAGGGTTCATCGTCATAGCGCAGAGCAACAGCAACACCGCTGGTCATGAAGCGTTCTCCGGAAAGTGATTCCAGAACGGCAACGCCGTCATTCTCATTCAGAAGCAACTTTCCAAGCGGCTGACCGACGAGGTCGGTCGTCGAAGGATATCCCCAAATACGCGCCGTCGCCGGGTTGGCGTATTCGATCTGAGAATTCATGTCTATGACGACAATGGCATCGCTCGCATTTTGCAGCGCATTGTGCTCAGTGCGCAGCATTTCATCAGCTTGGCGACGCATTGTTTCATCACGAACGAAAAAACAAAGGTGGGGGGTTGACAGTCGCAGCTGACTCACCGACACCTCGGCGGGGAAAGCCGTTCCGTCCGACCTGTAGCAAAAGGCCTGCATCAATGTGAAGCATTCGTTCTGCAGGTTCTCATACAAAGTGCGGATGAGTTCATCATCGGCTCCGGCAATGATCTCGTCGATCGTGAGATGCGAGAACTGCTCGGGCGAGTAACCAAAGAAATCAAGCGCACGGCGGTTAACATCGCGCACCCTGCCATAAAGATCGGTGACGATGCCGGCATCATAAAGATCCTGAAAAAGCTCGCCATAGCCTCCTGGCTTCTGATCGTTTTGCGGAGTTGGCGAGAATTTCCGCGCTTCACCGCCCACTGGCATTACGAACGAGGCTTTTGGTTTTTCGGACAGGGGAATGTCGGATATATCCGGTATCAGATCAATCCGCATTGTACTCGACTTGTTTACGTTCTCGTTCATTATTAGGCTCAACTCCTCGCTTTCAACTTCCATATTCTATTCAATCACTCGTATCAATGCAACCAAACTCTAAGACGCCCGACAAACACGGGTATTATACATGGCAACTGAGATTCTCGAGCTCGTGTTGAATGCTATGAGATGACAGGGGTTATGTCGTTATCAAAACGGGCTCGGTTTTGTGAAAACCCAGAACGCCGTTGAATAGCGACGACTTCCTCATTTCTGCATGTCAAGAACATCCACGCACACGTAGGCGCTGAAGGCGTTGGGCGTGGGCCATTTCGTATGAGCCGTCTCTGGCACCATGCCGAAAGAGCCCGTGATGCATAGACCTATACATCCCGGGGCATAATGGAAATCACATTGACCCGTCCGCGGCAGATCTCTTCTGGAGGGCGTAATCATCCTGTAAAAGCTCCAGCATGGCCGCTCCGTGGTCTTTAGCATTTTGGGGTGTCCATCCGGCTTCCTCACCGCCGGCGCATTTGAACATCAGCAGTAATTTAATGCTTTGCAACGTCTTTTGAACGATCTGCGTGTCGCGCAATCGAGAAAACTTCACCCCGACGGAATCGTTGCTCTGCGTGGAGTTGAACGACGGGGAAATCATCGCCAGATTTCCGAAAGCGTGTTTGATGTCTTTCCATACTTCCACATCGCCACCGGTTTGGGGATGGAGGTGCTCAATGGAACGGTTTTTCGTAAATTTATACGCGTTGGCTGCAGCTTCTTCATCATCCGCCAACTGAAAACCGCTTCCTCCCTCGACACGGATCTTTTTCCAAAGAAGATAGTCCAGTTTCCAAAACCAGTAACAATTGATCTTGCTGTAACACATATCCTCAACATCCGGAAGTGGATGACGCTCCGCGTCTTGTTGTTTCAGTAGTTCAATAAGGGGCGAGTTGTCACCGTCTTGGGTAGACTTATAGGCCTCAATCACCCATTCCTGTGCGTCGGAAGACGAAACATAGATCATGGATTGAAACTGACGCAACTTTTTCGGTCGTTGTTATATTCCATCAGCTCCTCGTCATCATTCCAAAAAGGCCTTTCTGTTCTTTTTGCCGCGGCGCGGTCGGGCAATATCGGATCCGGGGTGATATAATAGCGACACAGTTGTAATCATTGGTGACAACGTAAAGGTGAAGATCATGGTCAAGGTTCTTATTATAGGCGGCAGCGGTCATGTCAGCGGCGCAATGACCCGGGAGTGTCTGAAGCACAATTTCGAGGTGACAATCGTGACCCGCGGCTTGCGGCCGATGCCGGCAGGCGTGACCGCGCTCCAGATTGACCGCAAAGACCCGGAAGCGATGCGATGCGGTTTCGCCGCGTGCCGCGAGAGTTATGACGCGGTGATCGACTGCATTTGCTTCGAACCGGCGCAGATGGCGCTGATGCTGGAGCTCTTCCGGGAACGCACGGCGCAACTGCTCTTTATCTCGACCGATTTTGTGTTTGATTCGGAACGCAGGAGCTTCCCCCAGCCGGACGACGCGCCGATGCTGACCGACGACCGGGGCGGGTATCAGGGTTACGGTTGGGCCAAGCGCCAATGCGAACAGCTGCTGTTGGCAGAGCCGGAAGCCGGCTTGAACTGGACGACGTTCCGCCCCTGCCACATTTACGGCGCGCCGTCGCAACTCGGGTGTTTTCCGACCCACTGCCGCGACACCGAACTGCTGAACCGCCTGAAGCGCGGCGAAACGCTGACTCTGGTCGACGGCGGTCACTTCCTCCAGCAACCGCTTGAGGTCAACGATCTGGCGCGCTGTGTGGTGAGTGCCATCGGCAATCCGGCGGCCAAGCGGCAATTTTTCAGCATGGCCGGCCTGGACATCGTCGAATCGTGGCAATACTACCAGATGATTGCGGATTATCTCAAGGTCGAGCTCAAGGTCCGCTCGACGCCGTTGGCAGAGCACCTGATGTTGAATCCCGGCGAGAGGCCGTTCTGCTGTCACCGCGTCTATCGGTTCGACCACCATCGCGCGGCGAACCTAGTCGTGCCGTCGACCCCGCTCGCGGCGGGCCTTCAAGCCCACGCGCAGTGGCTGTTGGATCAGGCCGCTGCCCGCTGACGAAGATGGTTTAGAAAACGGAAACATCAGTCCCCTAATAATCCTGGGTTGGGAGAATGTCTCCCGGATTAATGTTCACCTCCAGCAATTTAGATTTGCTTGTCAAAATAACTTCTTAAATAAGCGATGTATGCCTGAGATAGGTGAACACGGCATGGTGATCGGGCTTTTAGCACGGAGACAAATATGGTAATATCCACACATGGATTTAGAGAGAAAAATGGGGTTCAGAGTTGACGTGCCTGTGTCCCGGTTCAAAGACAAAGCCATCGTGTTTGAAGGCGTGGACACGTTAGACTTGGCCGCGACACTGGACTGCGGACAGGCGTTCCGATGGCGTCAACTCGACGATGGATCTTTCGCCGCGGTAGTTGCTGGCGATGCCGTAAAAGTGCGTCTGGATGCCGACCGTTTGGAAATCAGGGGCGCACCGAAAGAAAAGGCAAAATTCTGGGCGGAATATTTTGCTCTGGACATTGACTATGCTGCGATTCATGAGACGTTGAGTTCTGACGCGACGATGCGAACGTGTATGGCGTTTTCTCCCGGCATCCGTGTGCTAAGACAGGAGTTTTTCGAGACGCTCATTTCGTTCATCATAAGCCAGAACAACAACATCACACGTATAAAGGGAATTGTTGAACGGCTCTGCTCATGTTTCGGAAAACCCGTCGTTAACAATCACGAAGACGTTACCGCGCACGCCTTCCCTACCCCATCCGCCCTGGCCTCCCTCTCCGCGGACGATCTCGCACAGTTGCGCGCGGGTTATCGCGTACCTGGAATTCTCGATGCCGCCCGACGCGTAGCTTCCGGCGAACTGGACGAAGCTGAATTGCGTGCGATGTCTACCGCGGAGGCGCGCACTAGGTTACTTGAAGTTTACGGTGTCGGACCTAAAATCGCAGATTGCGTTTTGTTATTTGGACTTGGCCGCTTCGAGAGCTTCCCGGTCGATGTATGGATACGCCGTGCGATGGAGACGCTATTCCCCTCAGGGCTACCTGATTGCACCATGAATATAAGCGGAATCGCTCAGCAATACATCTTTCATTATGCAAGAAATTGTGATAATATCGGTCAAAACAAGCATAACAACGACTAGTATTCAATGGCGAACGAAATAAAGTCTTTTTTGACGAACATAGTCAACTCCGCAACCCGCCGCCCTGAGACAATCAAACTCACATCATGGGGCGTGGAACGCGAGTTTGCCTGCTATGATCTTTACGACGACACATTCATCTTCGAAGATGGGATTTGGGATCACATTGAGAACAAAGACTCCGTTATTCTTGTTCCCAAGGCCGCGCTTATTGCGAACCCCGACAAGCGAGCAAGACGTGTTTTTGGCAACATACTTGCGATCAGCTCCGGCAACCACGCCGTGACCACAATCCCTCTTCTCTCCGGCAAATTTTGGGACATTGCAGGGATGCCTGAAGAAATGCGTTCCGACACGCTCCGGTTCAACATCGTGTGTGTAAACTGCGTCAATGAGATCTTCGAAATTTCCCAGCGTGAAGTGCCAACCCCCAACGTGGTGGAGATGGATGATTGGCTTCAGGCGCTGGGCTGTCCCATGCGGCACATCATTCTCATCGACCGTGTCGACGAAACGCTTGAATACTACGGCAGGCGCGGACAGGAGTGGCGCATCAGGCCGCTCGCGTGGACTCAGGACGAAATGGAAGCCGCGGTGCGGGGTAGCGTGTCGAGGATGCACTCCGTCATCCGCTACTACCACAGTGTAAAGGGCGTCCACTTCCTGTCTTATAAGAATTTCTTGGAATGGGGTAATCACATAAAGACCGACTTCAAGCAGTTCCAACGCGGTCTTGTAGAACTTGCAGCAAAGGGCGCGGAGGGCGCTCCACCGAACCTTAAGATGCTAAAATACCACGGACATCACGAAGTGGAATTTTTCGGCGTCCCCACTGGTATTGGAAGAACAAAACTAGTGCCTCTGGTTATTGACCTCTACAACCATGTTGAGGGCGGAAATTACACGGCTGGCGACGTTGAAGAGCGCTTCAACGCCATAAGGCTCACCTTTGAGGCGTATCTCGTGAACCCTGACTTCGCCGATGAAAGCTCGGCAAACTTTCTTGAGACGCTCTATCGAAACATCACAGGCGCAATTTACTTCGACGAACACGACTCGATGTCCCGTGCATTCGACGACCTTCGCACCGCCATGCCAGGCGCCACCTACATGCTCGGCAACCGTTTCATGCACGATGGCGTCGATCCCCGCACGACCGCGATTCTCGACTCTCTGGAGCAGCAGCTCAGCCATGGCGACCGCATAGAGTACGTGAACGTCTATGAGATCCGCTCTGTCACCGAGGGCGTCCGTCTAGGCGAAGGAAAGACCCGCGAAATCGTACTTAAAACAATGTGGAACCCGCTTGAAGCGCGTATCATCGAAAAACGCCTTGCTCAAAAAAGCACCGGTTACGGCGCATACACGCTCGCCCGGACAGAGGCTTTCAGACGACTAGGCATCGCATACGGGAAACACCGTCTTCTGGCCAGAAGCGACGGCAGCGCCGGCGACATCCACTACTTCACCCGCACACGCTATCCCGGCGAACCATTCAGCACACTCCCTGCATTTTTGTTTTTCGACCGCGACCAGCGTACAGGCAAATACGACACTTCACACGAATCCGCAGACATTGTCAGGGTGCTCATCATGCTAATGGGCACTGCCGCCGCTGAAAATCTCATTCTGAAAAAATATACAACCCAGGGATCAATACGCTTTGCTGAGGGGAAGGAAATTATCGAGTTCGGCTACGACATCCGCTACGGGAAAGAGATGCCGCTTAAAGTTTGGCTTTGCTCTGTCCGCGGGACAATGGGATGGCCCGACAAATCAATGACAAGCGAAAATCTGGATCGAATCTTCGACTTCTATCTGACTCGCTTCGCTAAAACCGTCGCAGAATACGCTCACAAACATCCAATATTGCCAGCACCAGACATAGCCGACGCTTTTTTCGACGGGTTCGCGGCACACACGCGCGAACTCTGCTGGAACTACACCACGAGGCGTGAACAGTTCGACAGATATGAACCCCGGATTTTCGGTGATTATAAATTTGCGGAGAGCTGGAAGTTTATCCTATGGACATTGGAACAGCAACGCCATCGCTTAGACGAGCTATCCGATATATTTAATCGTCGATTCAATGAATTCTGGGAAGTTTCCAAACCTGACGAAAACGACAACATAAAAGAGCTATGAACATGACCGCCAGAAAAACGGCGGGATTTTCTTCCATGGCCGTCTTTATTGTCGCATCATACGCTGGCCTCCAGATGCTTTCCGACATAGCCAGCCTGAAAATCGGATCCGTTGCCGGGATGGCTGTTGATATGGGTACGTTCATATACCCGTTTACGTTTACACTACGGGACATGGCTCATAAGCTTCTGGGTAAAAAAAACACCCGGGCGCTTGTCATAACGACTGGCGCACTAAATCTGTTTATGGCCGTGTATCTCTGGCTTTGCACGCTTATCGCTCCCGCCTCCACGGGGCTTCAGCAAAACACCTTCGATGATGTGCTCGGCCCGGTATGGCGCATTGTAATAGCCTCGATCGTGGCGGAAATAGCAAGCGAACTAGCCGATACCGAGGTGTACCACTGGTTCCGTTCAAAAACCGCCCGCCATCAATGGGCGCGTGTGTTTCTAAGCAACTGCATTTCAATACCTATAGACAACTTGATCTTCTCTTTGGGCGCCTTCCTTGGCGTTGTGTCCATAGGTGCTGTCTGGCAAATATTCCTGATGAACCTTATCGTTAAGGCTGTTGTCAGCATAGCGGGGATTCCCCTCATATACCTTGTGCCAAACAAGTACGACCGCTTTGATGAACTTGACAGGGAGACCTCGCCGGAATCTCAGCCGTAAAAGATATGGAGAAACACGCAACATGAATGTCACAGCAGCGGCACAAACCCCAGTGTTCCGAATTCGAATGGCAGCGGATCCAGAACAGTTAGACTCACTTCTTGACGCAATGTCATTGCTTGAGCCGCCTCCTGGTTCATGGCAGGATGTCGACTCCGGCGAGTCCTGGATCGAGGCGTTCTGTACTACTCAACTAGAAGCCGACGATCTAGCCCTTCAGATGGCGCGCATTGCCGAAGCCATCGATGGCAAACCCCATGCGGCTGCTGTTTCTCAGATAGAAAGCGCGGACTGGACCGAGAAATGGAAAAGCTTCTTCCACGTCCTGCACGTCACGGATCGCGTCACTATTCGCCCGTTGTGGGAGGAGTACAACGCAGCGCCCGGCGAAATAGTGATCGACATAGAACCCGGGATGAGTTTCGGAACAGGCCTACACCCCACCACACAGTCGTGCATCCGTCTACTTCAGTATCTCGCTGAAGACGTAAATTCCCGCAGTCGCACTGTCGTCGACATGGGCTGTGGCACCGGCATACTTGCGATTGCCGCTCGCAAACTTGGTTTCAACGATGTTAGCGGATACGACAACGATCCTGCGGCTGTCCGCATCGCGCGAGAGAATGCCGAAATGAACAAACTCACAATACCGTTCGAGGAAGGCGACGCACTGGCGTCAGAACTTCCACGCGGAGATATAATCGCGGCAAACATTCTTTCCCCAATACTGTTGCGCGCGGCAAAGAATTTCCGGCTGGCACTGAATGATGGCGGAAAAATAATTCTCTCGGGCATCCTTGATAATCAGTACAACGAAATCAAACGCGTCTACGAGTCGGAGGGATTGGTAGAAGTAAAAACTCTTCTTTCAGGCGAATGGCGTTCAGGCCTCTTCGCGCTCGCGAGCACGACGGCTGGCGACCAGCATGCACAGTCCTGATATCGCTATTGTTCCCGCAAAAGCAAGTAGCATCGAATCAGATTTCCCGCCTGCCGCCCCGACCGCCGCATATACCGCACTAACAACCGCATTGCCTATTAACACTTCCATCGATACGCGCAGAATGGGTTGTTTACCAATTCCGCTCATCAGAACTGAAGCTTCTGCTAAAACTGGTACCGGACGCAAAAGTAGCAACCACCAACCGCGCGTATTGCCCTGAAAACGTTTCAACACAGATGTTTCCCGGTCACCCAAAAGACGCTTCGCGTAGTCTGAGAAAAAACGACCTAATAAATACCCAAACGCCGCGCTGACGCACATGGCACCGAACGAGACGAAAAACCCGTCGAAAAAGCCAAGAAAAAGACCGCAGCAAGTGCTGACGAGACTTGAAGGGACTGGGATGAGGATATCGGAAGCAAGCAGCCCGAACATAACGAGTGCCGCTGCCCCCCTGTGACTGCATGCCAACTTGCCATCTGAATCAAACCAAGACTGTGATGTAAACCATTCATTCACATCGTCGCCCCAAAGGAAAAACGGCACGATTATCAATGCCATAATCACAGTGATAAGCATAAACAACCTGTAATTGCGCCGAGTTTTATTGTTCACAGAAGTCCTCGCCAGAATATAAAACTGTATTCTCCCATTATCTTATCATTATTATAGTCCCAGGTGGTGGGATGGCTCGAATGTAGGTGATGGTACCAGCCTGCGCACCATGCACTTCGTCGTTGTAATAGCCCGTCCCGGGGGCGACGCTCACCGCACCTCCGAACGTGGGAATCTCGTCCACAAACCTAGCTCGGATAAAGTCTCCCTCAAGAATATTCATGCGCGTGGCAGACTCGTCACCAAACACAAAGCAGATGCGTCCGCCGCCGCCGCCTGCGGAGATGGCGGAGCGTAGCGAATAAGCATACGCCCGCCGCCGCCGCCACAACTCAACGTCCCGCTGTGATATTCCCCTCCTTTGGCGGTGATGACACCGTTTCCGCTGAGCGCTCCGACTTCCAGCCAGATCGAACCTCCTGACCCGCCCCCTCCGAATTGTCCCGATGCCTTGCCGCCATCGGCGGAGATAGAACCGTCAACCACGAGTGCGTCGGTGGCGATCAGCTTAATCGCGCCACCGCCCGCGCCTCCGTATAGCTGGTTGTTCCCGCCACTGCCCATTGCAGTCGGTGCTAATGCCGATCCATAAGTCAGCCCGTACGTGGCGCCATCGCTGCCTCCACCCAACCCGCCATATCCCGCTCCGTAGTAATCAGCAAACTTAAAGGCGGCACCAGGGCCGTTTATACGGCAGAATCCCTGCACATCGGCGTGGAGACGGCCACCAGAGTGGACCGTGACGGTTGCGCCGGTGATCGTCGCCCCCCCGCCGTGGGGAACAGACGCCGTTCCGCCGCTGTCCGAATTGATGCGCTCGCGGTTGCCGGGAAAGATCACTTGGCTAGCGTTATGTATGTCAAGTGTGGTGAAGGAGAAGGTGTCGAGATTCTCGTTGGCGTCGAACCAGAGACTGCCGCCGTTTGTCACAACGATGCCTCCGAAGGTCTGGCTGTTGCCGAGACGGAGCTCGTTGGTGACAACCAGAAGGGTTTGGGTCAGCCCTGTGCCTGCAGACAACGGAAAAACGATGGATCCGGCCATCCCGCGGCGATTAGTGGCTGAAGGAGGATTGGGCTCACCTCCGAGAACTTGGAAGCTGCCCGTGAAATTGTTGATTACGCCCGAAAGATCGATGCGACCGCCGCCGCTGCCGCGCCAGGAGATCGAGCTGTATCCTGAATTGGCAGCGATTACCCCGCCTCCCTGCAACGTACCAGAGACGATCCATATCGATCCTCCCGAGCCGCCGCACGCCCATCCCAACGTTCCGTTGCCACCGTTCGCCGAAAGGCGCCCGTCAATTGTGATCAAGCCTGAGACAACGAGCTTCAGCGCTCCGCCGCCAGAGCCGCTACTGCTGTGTCCACCGCCGCTACCAAGCGCGGTGGGAGCTGTGGCCGTGCCGTATGGCATGCCGCGACCGGTTGAGATTACGCGGTAGGCACCCTCCCCCCCGTAGCCTGCACCGCGGTTGTCGCCGTTGCCGTTCGCCGAACCGTTGGCACCCGCGCCTGGTCCAGCGGCTTTCGGAAAGCCCATTCCATCGGAATTTATGCTGGAACCGGCGGCAACGAAAACGTTGGCAGCCGCGCCTGGTCCAGCGGCTTTCGGAAAGCCCATTCCATCGGAATTTATGCTGGAACCGGCGGCAACGAAAACGTTGGCAGCCTCGATCATGTAACCGCGACCAAACTTTTTAGTTACCGTGCCATCTCCAATGGCCGTAGTGTCGCCGGCGAAGACCAAGTTTCCCGCTTCCACGACTATGTCGCCATTGACTTTGAACAACATTGTTTCGCTGACAGGGACTGTTACCGTACCAGAGTACCCGGCAGACTGCACCCAGCCGGCGACGGCGTTTGTGAGGTTCCAAGTCATATCCGCTACGGATGTTGCGCGAGTAGCACAGTTTCGTCTATCGTCGGCACATGGAGCAGGCTCCAGTTGTTTGTATTGGAGGCATTGACGTCTGCACCAGAACCGCCCCATTCGTTGGTTGCAGCTACTGCGCTCATCTGAGAGGAGCCGAGCCACATGAACAGTGCGCATCCAGTTATAAAAGCAAAATGCGACTTTCTAAAATTGACTTTATAATTATATAGTACCATATCAGGATTGGGGCTTATACCCAAGCGAGTTGGGTTAGGGTAATTTATATTGAGTAGACAATATTACATTTGCGGATAATTGTAATAAAGATCAACTCATAAAGCAATTCCTTTAAACAGGAAGTCGATCCCACGCCCATTTCTTAATGGTTGTTTTTATATCAGGATGCGTACTATATAAGTTGCGAGCTGGTCGTTTGACCAGCCTGCGCCGAGTTCGAATGCAATCGGCTCCCCTGGATCACTCTCAATATCAGAGGCAGAGGGACTCCGTTATGCCCCCGTCGCGCAAACGATGTCGATAAGCTCGCTTTTAGTCTTGGCCTGAAGCAGCTTCTCGCGCGTTTTGCGGCTGGAAAGCTGACGGCTGACTTCCGCCAAGAAGCGTATGTGCGAATTTGCATCGTCAGGGGGGCTTAGGGTACCCACGAAGATGTTTGAGAGAGCGCCATCAAGAGACCCGAACACGACGCCCTGCGGAGAGAGCGCCACAATCGTGACAAGGCCATCCACGACGTCCGTGCGGGCGTGTGGTATCGCCACCCCATATTGCATACCGGTGGACATTTTGGCCTCTCGTTCAACCAGAGCCTGATAAACCGCGTCTCGCCCATCCGCTGGGATTTTGCCATTTGCGACGAGTACATCCGCGATCTCCGCCAAGACACCTTCCTTGGTCGTGGCCTTCAGCGAAGGCTCGAATACGCCGTTCTCCAGCAATTCTGATAGCTCTTTAATTACTACGTTCACTTTATCTGCACCTTAACTAAATATCTAACTTATAACATTTCCCTCGCAAACCGAGGCAACTCTGTCAAACCCCTTTTAAGAAATGGCGTATTATCGCATTTGCTGTGATTTATGTCCATTAAAATCAAATAAATGTCCAAGTACTCGAAGCCCCGCTTTCCACAGGTATGCAATGTCCGCCGGACTGCGTATCGAGCGGATCTGCCGCAAGATGAACCTTGGAGTTAGAAACGAAGTGTAAAGCCCGCGGATCAACGCCATAATTTCATCATCAGGGATCCCTGTTTTCATTATCGGCTCACGCATGTCGTATCGATCCCAATCCTCCGTTTTGAGCCAGCCGTTTTCTCGGCATTCGTCAAACAGCGGAGTCCCTGGATACGGTATCACTATCGTGCCCTGCAAAGTGTCGATCCAGCCCTTTTTGAAAAGCTCGCGAGTAAGTTCGACAGTGCGTCTTGCATCGTCCAGTGTTTCCCACGGGTAGCCTACCATGCAAGTGACGTGAGGACGGAGTCCAGCCTTACGGGCGAGGCTCATGGATTTGGAAATGTGTCTAGCCGCCGGACTTTTGTTGATGCGTGCCAGCGTTGTTTCCGAAGCTGATTCGAGCCCGAACAACACGAACTGGAAACCCGCTTTGGCCATGAGTTTGTACTGTTCAAAAGAGAGTACACCGGGGATCATGTTGCACCCCATTACGACTCGCTTGTTGTAGCCCCGCTCGATCATTCCCTCGCAGAATTCCCTCAACCAGGCACCTGCCGGAAAGCATCCCGAGTCGTCAAAGATCTCCTTGACGTTGTAACGCTCGATTATTTCGCCGATTTCATCAAGAGCTTTCTCAACAGGACGTGTTCGCCACTGGGGGTAGATCGTCGTCCAAGAACAGAACCGGCATTTGCCCCACCAGCAGTCTCGTCCTGCCATGGTGTACGTTCCGGGAGTTCGGCGGAAGTTTCCGTTCTTTACGCTGTAAAGTTCCCAACGAGTCAGATCCCGATCGATAGGCGGCAGTTCATCAAGATTGTTTGCGTGAAGATCAAAAGAGCCGCTCGTCTCCTTGCTGCCGTTTTTGCCGCGCCACCAGAACCCAGACGGCATTTCACCGCCTTTTTCAATTGAGTCAACCAGAGCTGCAAGGGAAAAATCGTAATCGCCACCGCAGAGCACGTAATCCACCTTGCAATTATCGAGAGTCTCTTCGGGCATTGCCGTCACGTGATCGCCGCACAGTACAATCCGGCACGAAGGCACAAGTTCCTTTAGACGGTCTACGATCCTCCACGTCATCTTGACAACAGGCGTCTTGGTTTCCAGCAGAAAAACTTCTGCGCCGATGCTCTTGTACCTCTCCTCGAACTGCTCCATAGTCAGCTCTTCCGCTATACCGTCAAGCCAGTGTACTTCGTGGCCGCGACTTTTCAGCAGAGTCGCCGCAGAGGCCGGTACCATAGGATAAACGTACGTAGGCTTGCTGAACCACTGGAATTGCCTGTTCTGTGAAAGTAAAGGCACGCCCTTTTCCGACTTTAGCGGAACATATCCTACTAGTATTCTCATGTGCGCCCGCCCGCTTCTGAATGGTGGTCAAAAGGTTTCACGTTCTTCTCCATTGAGCGTGAAAACAGTCCGCGGAGAAAAAAGAACCCGTACGTAAGATGCGTTGCTACGACGCCTGCCCACGTGACAAGCCACCCCAGTGGATTACGTAGATAGTGGGACGATACTAATGTCAGAAAAAGATAAACTGCCAGAACCGCCATGTATATCCATTTGAAGACCGGGTGTACGAAACTCAGCGGCAAGCCGACGACGACGCCGACCAGAAACAGGCTCGGAAGCATGTATGAGATACGACGCGACGTATCAGGGAAGCGTCGAACGAAAAACCCTCTGTGTTTCGCATACCGCCCCACTTGCCTCAAATGAGGAAGGAAGAGAGGACGCCTATGGTGAGTCACCTGTACACGCGGGTCATAGAGCATACGACAATTTAGCAGACGCACAATGCCAAGGCAGAGTATTGTGTCCTCGCCTGGCCAAAATTCCGTGTTGAATCCGCCAAGCTCCGACAGGATGTCTTTCCGAACCAGCAAATTGCAACTGGGCAGGTCGTCCTCGTCGCACACACGAGTGGGTGTATAACGCCGACGATACGGACCAGACACGAGGAAATTCGCATAGACGCGCCCTCCCATCTTCGACATGAAAGAGTCGTCCGGCGGCGTTAACCCAGGGCCGCCCACAGCGCCTATCTCAGTATCCGAAAAATAAGGGATCGCGTATTCCAGCCACCCCTGCAGGGGAGTTGCGTCGTCGTCTACGAATGCGACGATCTCGCCTGTTGCAGCCTCTATCCCCAGATTGCGTTTCTCGGCAGGCCGGACTTTGCCTGTAGGGATTTCTCGCACGAAGGACGGCCATTTTTTTCCCGTGGGTTCGTCCGGCAACACAATTGCCTCGATGTCGGGCCAAGCCTGCTCTTCAATCCCTTTCAAACAAGCATCTAGTACCTCAGACGCCCCAGGACAGGCGATAACAACCGAAACGCGTGGTGGGGGATTAGGCATGTCGTGAGGCTCCAATGTGCCATAATAGCGAAGAATCCTGAGACGGTAGAAAATCGCAAGAGTGTCTGTCATCACTTGGCGGATGTTTGAGAAAGTCAGACTTCCCGCTTTGTCGCCAAAATCAAGTTCAATTGGCGCCTCTGCGATCTTGTATCCTTTTTCATTCGCTATAGACAGCACCTCTAGATCGAACGCAAAACGTTTTACAAGCATTCGAGAGAAAGCGTATTCAAGCGCTTCGCGCTTAAACAATTTCATACCTGTCTGGGTATCGTGAACGGGCAGTCCTACAAGCAGCTTGACGATACCATAATACACGAAACTCGCGAAGCGCCGCGTTAAGGGGTAGTCAACACTTGATTCGGGGTGCATCTTTGAACCGATCACTATGTCCGCCTCGCTGGCGCACATTACATCGAAGAAGTTCCAGATAAGTTTGGGACTCAAGTCGAGGTCTCCGTCGAGAAGCAACACATGCGACCCACGCGACTTGGCGAACCCCTGCGCTAGCGCTGCGCCTTTGCCGGCGTTGCGCGGAGAGATGACTGGGCGCACATTATCAGGGAAATCAAGCGCCGCCTGCTTTATGCCCAAGCTGGTGTTGTCGAGACTGCCATCGTCCACCGGCACAATCTCGAAAGGAATGATCCCGTCGAAAACCGCATGCACGCTGGCTATATTAGCTCGTATGGCACTACCTAGATTGTATGCCGGCATCACGACGGAAAGCATACCGTCCGAACCAAGGCAACTGCGCGCCGCCTCCACATTCGCGCCCTCTCCGCCCTCAACACGACTTACTTTTTCGATTTTTCCTCTGCTCATTTTGGATTTGCATAATTATACTCGGATTTCCATTCGAACTCAAGCTCACAAACAC
>CAYOPG010000039.1:0-20389 GCA_964405775.1 uncultured Lentisphaerales bacterium | reverse complement strand
CCCCTCAGGAATGTTCTGATGGGGTTGACTTTGTTCTCTTGGAACAATAGAATTACGGGCAGTAAACAAAGTTGAAGCGCGATGCTTGTACACATGTGATGACACGCCTGAAAAAACTATAAAACATACTAATGAAAATAAACGTCCCTGTAATTTCAACCGTTGACATTCTCATCATTGGCGGGACTTTAAAAGCGGTATCACTCGCGCTTGAGCTGCGCAAGTCCGGACTCTCTGTCTTCGCTGCAACTCCTTATTCCTATTTCGGCGAGGATGTCTGCGCGAAGCTGGATCTGCAAAGCCCAAAATCTTGTGACTACAAAACTCTGCTCGGCACTGATCAAGTGCTCCGCCCCGTCGAGATAAAGGGCAAGCTGGATCGCGCGATGATCGACGCCGACATAGATTTTCTCTTCCAGCTACGTCCAGTCCGGCCGTTGATCTCTTCAGGCGGCGGTATCTGCGGCGCTTTATTCGCAGACAGGAGTGGATTCCACGCGGTAGCGGCCAAGGTGGTCATTGACGCCACCGAGCGTCTTACTTTCGCCCGCTCCGCCGGAGTCCCGATGAAACCGTTCGAGCCAGGAATTCGCAAGATGGGGCTTTACGCAATCGGCGGAGCGGCTATAGACAGCGCGATTATAAAGAGTGCGCAGTTGCCAGATAAGATCAACGGAGGCGAGCGTGAATTTGATGTGTTCCGCCTGGAAATGGACTGGAACTTCAACAGCTCTTCCATGTTTGATTTTGCAGAGGCCAACGCCGCTTTCAGAAAGGCTGTGTGGTCACCTGATGCCGTGGCATACGCGCACGAAATCTGCGTTGATTTCGGAGACGGCGTGGTGGATGGGTACACTCCATCGGCATCATCGCCCGTCTTTATCGCCGAAAGGTCAGACGCATCCGCCATCGCTTCAATCGTTAACGCCCTGCCTGCGCCAGACCCGGCAGGTTTCGGCGAAAGCGCGACCTCTGATCCGCGCTCATTTGAAGTCCTGCGCAAAGATTCATATTTTCGTTTTGGCGAGTGCCCTACAGTTCAGTTCGATCTCGATTCGCTGCCTGTCATCAAAGAATGCGATGTTTTCATCGCAGGCGGCGGCACTGGCGGCGCTCCTGCCGCCATCGGCGCAGCACGCAGCGGGATGCGCACAATATGCGCTGAGAACCAGGCCACTCTCGGAGGCGTAATGCTTTCCGGACGCATAGGCTCGTACTACTATGGAAACCGCGTAGGCTTCACGAGCGAAATTGACAGGGGTATAACCGCAATGGGACCGGCTCCGGATTTCGACACAAGCAAGGGCAGCATGAACGTGGTGTGGAAGAACGAATGGTTTATGGAAAGAGCCTCGGAAAAAGGAGCGGTTCTTCTTTTTGAAACCATGACGGCGGCCGCTGTGATGAACGGCAAGCGCGCGTGCGGAGCGGTAGTGGTAAACCCTTTCGGGGCGGGTATTATACTCTCGAAGTTCGTCATAGACTCGACCGGCAACTGCGATTTCGCCGCCGCAGCTGGCGCCGAGACCATGTCGGATCTCAAGGAAGAACCCGCTGTGCAGGGGGCTGGGCTCTCTCCCGTCGTTCTCGGTAACAACTGCACCAACACCGACTTTACGTTCATAATGGATTCCGATATAGTGGACGCCACCCGCGCCTTCGTCGCGGCTCGCGGGAAATACACGGACGGATTCGATGTGATTACCATGCTAAACACCCGCGAGCGGCGCAGGATTCTCGGAGACATCGTGCTCCAACCTCAGGACTTCTTCGCGAACAGGATTTATTCGGACACCGTGAACATCGCATACAGCAACTTCGATACGCACGGGTTCATAATACATCCGATGTTCATGATTAAGCCGACGGCGCATGACGCGCGTTTCGCGAATGTGCCACTGCGCGCACTCCTGCCTCGGGGCTTCGAGGGGTTGCTCGTGACTGGGCTAGGCGTAAGCGCACATCGCGACTGCCTGCCGCTAATACGCATGCAGCCTGACGTTCAGAACCAGGGGTACGCTGCTGGCTTAGCCGCCGCAATGGCAGTCGAAGCTGATTGCCCAATACGCTCTATAGACGTCCGCTCGCTACAGAGAAAGCTCGCCGCAGAGGACATACTGCCTGCAAAGACGCTTGAGGAAACCGACGAGCCATGCACTCACATCGACAACGACGAGTACCACGACATATCGCGCGTCTTCATATCTCCCGATGCCGCCAGGTCGGAGCTGAAGGCCAAGCTGGCCTCGAATCCCGGTGATGCCGAAACAGCAGCCATACTCGCGTTTCTGGGCGAAGACGTCGGCCGTAAAACGCTCATCGACACGATAGCCGTTGCTTCCTGGGACGAAGGCTGGAACTACAGGGGTATGGGGCAGTTCGGTCCGTCGGTAAGTGCTCTTGACGCGATGATCATTGCGCTGTCGCGGATTGGAGGAGATAGCGAGACCACAATCGCCAAACTAAAGGAACTTAACATAGGGTCGGAGTTCTCACACATAAGAGCTGTCTGCCTTGCCTTGATCCGCAAACCCGATTCGAAGGCGGTGCCAGTTCTTGAAAAGCTACTCTCAACCAGTGGCGCCACCGGATATGCCGTGAAGAACCTGCGGGATTCGCTTGCTTCCAACCGCCCGGACTACAATGACACCACGTTCCGCAACTCGCAACTCAAGGAGCTTTATCTGGCAAAAGCGCTCGTCGCTTGCGCCCCCGATTCGGCAACAGGTTTGCGGATTTTGGAATCCTATGCCGAGGGGATGCAGGGGATTTACTCTGTTTTCGCCAAGTAAGCAGAGCCGTTTACTTCAACGAACAAATAGCCGGACGGCAGTTGTATCAAAAAAAACGACACATCTGCTAGGGCAGATCGATTGAGGTCTGTTCGCGTGTCGCGAGATTTTTGAGGTTTGCTTTACCTGAAAGACGATCGTCTGGGCCGAGAAAAACGGCGTGCGTGGCGTTGGAGCCGGCGAACGAAAAGAACGCTTTTGCCTTTGCTGGACGAGTCTGCAGTGTGACGTTACTGCCATCCGAACGTAGCTTGCCTGCGAGGCGTGTAGCAACCGAGCGTTCATCGTCGGTCATGTAGCCGATAGCGATGCATTCGTGTGGTACTGTTTCCTCAAGTCCGAGTGACTCTATTATCTCGCCGATGACGACGTCGCCGAAGCCAAGACCGACAGCGGAGGCTGATTTGCCTCCGATGGCTGAAAGCAGATTGTCGTAGCGGCCGCCGCCGAAGATTGCGCGGAATTCGCCTCTGACGTCGAAGGCCTCGAATACAATTCCCGTGTAGTATGAAAGACCCCGGATCACAGAGATGTCGAACACGGCTTGTTCTGCTACCCCGTAATCCGCCAGCAGCGCAAAAAGCTCGCGAATGCGAGCGGCATTTGGAGAACCTACTCCTACGATTTTCTCCGCGTCTTCGAGAGTCGCTATATCCATCAGGTCAAAAGCTGCGGAGCACGCGCTGTCGTCTAGATTCTCCGAGCGCATCAGACCCTCGATCTCCTCTCTGGGAATCTTGCCTTTTTTGTCAAGCGCCATGAAGACTCCGGAGTGATACTCTTTTTCGATCCCCAAAGAGACGAGCAGCTCGGAGAGAAGCGCGCGGTTTGAGACACGCACTTTGTAGGCGGAGTCAGGCACTCCCATGCGGCGAAGTGCAGAGATCGCGGTATATATAACCTCGGCTTCGGCTGAGACTGAGGCTTCGTCGATTATATCGAGGTTCAGTTGATAGTGCTCGCGTTTGCGACCGCGAGTCATGCGCTCATACCTGAAGCACTGCGCTATTGTAAACCATTTGATGGGGAAGGCGAGTGCGCCTTGACGAGCCGCGACCATCCGGGCCAGGGTAGGGGTCATCTCCGGGCGGAGAGCAAGCTGGCGTCCGGACTTGTCCTCGAAAGCATATATCTGGTTGACAATCTCCTCGCCGGCTTTGCGTTGGAGAAGTTCAAGGGATTCGACGACGCAGGCGTCGTACTGTTCAAAGCCGGATGCCGTCGCGGCGGAGCGCCACGCGTCGAAGATGCGGTTTCGCAGCTTCATGTCCTCCGGATAAAAATCGCGCATCCCGCGCGGTGGTGAAAAATCAGACATTATTAAAATCCCGTTAAGGGTTTAAGATAAAACAGGTCGCGTCGTATCACGAGCCAAGGACAATTTCCTTAAGTTTTTTGCTGGGTTTAAACTTGACGACTTTGCGCTTGGGGATTACGACGGTCTCCTCGGGTTTATTCGGGTTGCGTCCTACGCGTGACTGGCGCACGGCCAATTCAAATACACCGAAATCGCGGAATTCGACGTGTCCTCCTTTGGCGAGGCATTCGGATATAGAGTCCAGTACGATTTGCAGGGCTTCCATAGCCTTTGGCTGTGTGATCCCTGTCTGCTTGTTGATTTCAAGCACTATGTCTCGCTTGTTCAGCGTTTTCGTTTCTTTCTTTTCAGTTGCTTTTTTCTTCATGCGCCACTTCTCCGTTCAGGTTTGCGGATCATTCCGCCAGTGCTTTTTTTATTGCGGCTATAGCTTCGTCAACAGGTACCAAGTCTGTTTCGCCTGTTTTTCGTGTGTGGATCTCAACTCCGCCTTTTTCTAGAGAACGAGTTCCAACCACCACGCGTACGGTGAATCCGATAAGGTCTGCGTCCTTGAACTTCACGCCTGGACGTTCTTCACGGTCGTCTACGAATACGTCTATGCCGTTCGCCTCAAGCTCCTTCTCCAGCCGCTCGGCGGCGGCGCGGCAATTGTCGTCCTTGGCTGCATCTAGAGGAAGCAGTGCCACTTGGAAGGGCGATACCGAGACAGGCCAGACTATTCCGTCTTTGTCGAAATTCTGCTCAACAACCGCCTGCATGGTTCTGGTGATTCCTATGCCGTAGCAGCCCATGACGACAATGTTCGACTTCTTTTCAGAATCCAGGAATGTGGTGTTGAAAGCTTTTGTGTACTTTGTGCCGAGTTTGAAAACATGGCCGACTTCAATTCCACGTTCGATGGAGAGCGCGCCTCCGCATTTTGGGCAGGAATCTCCGGCGGTGACGGTTGCGAGATCTTCCCAAGCGGTGACGGTGGCGCTGTCCAGCGAAACGTGTTTGGTGTGGAACCCTTCTTTGTTTGCGCCGGTAACGATGTCATTTGCGCCCTTTAAACCTTTGTCTGCATAGACGGGGATTTTTACACCGACTGGGCCAATCGAGCCGACCGGCCCAGCGAACTTCGCCGTCGTGGCATCGTCCGCCAGCACGAGCTCGGCGCAACCAAGCACTCGGCGGAGTTTGCATTCGTTGATTTCGCGCGTGCCCTGGACTATGGCCATGACGGGTTTGCCATCGGCTAGATATACCAGCGACTTTACGATCTGTCTTGTCTCGACTCCCACGGCTTTGGCCGCTTCTTCAACGGTACGTGCCCCCGGCGTGGCGACTTCTTCAGGGTCACCGGATTTGTTGGGAAACTCCGAACCATTTGTTGTGCGTTCGGCGCGTTCCTGGTTGGCTGCGTAGCCGCATTCTCGGCAGTGGAGGACGCCATCCTCTCCGGAGGGGGCGAGAACCATAAACTCGTGCGAATGGTTGCCGCCCATAGTTCCTGTATCTGCCTCGACGGGTTTGGCGGAAACTCCGCAACGCTGGAAGATACGCACGTATGCGTCGTACATCGCCTGATAGCTGGCATCGGCGGCCTCCAGAGAAACGTCGAAGCTGTACGCGTCCTTCATTATAAATTCTTTGGCACGCATCAGGCCGAAGCGCGGGCGGATTTCGTCGCGGAACTTCGTCTGGATTTGATAAACCGTGCAGGGGAGCTGGCGGTAGGAGTTTACCATGTGGGTGATGTAGTCCGTGACGACCTCTTCGTGAGTCGGGCCGAGAACCATTGTGCGGTCCTGCCTGTCCTTGAGGCGGAACATCGACGCTCCCATCTGCGAGGCGCGTCCCGAAGTTTCCCACATTTCAATGGGCTGCAGAGCGGGCATCAGTATTTCCTGCGCTCCTGCGCGGTCCATCTCCTCACGCACGATATTCTCAACTTTATGCAGCACCCGTAGACCAAGGGGCGTGAAAGTGTAAAGTCCCCCTGAAACCTTGTGAATAAGGCCAGCACGGATCAGGAGTTTGTGCGATGTTATCTCTGCTTCCTGTGGGTCGTCGCGAAGCGTTGTGTGAAGGGTTTTTGACCAGCGCATCAGATTTGGTTTTAAGTGGTGTTGGAATATACAGTCGTAAAATAAACAAACACAAACACGCCAGACCGACCTTCCAACACTGGAAGCGCCCATACGCTGTGTTATGGAAAAGGAAGCCATTAAAGCACTTAAGTCGTTTATTTGCAAGAAATTTTGAGTCGTTTAACGCTCTCCTGAGATTCTCTTTTGTTTGAATCCAATCAGATATCTGTGATATGATGGCAAGTGATATGAAAAGCGTTGTGATTTTGGGAAGTACTGGTTCTATCGGCGAGAACGCCCTTAGGGTGGTGGATTCGCTGCCCGGGCGTTTCACGGTGACGGGTCTAGCGGCTTCGACCAATGCGGAGAGATTGATGCAGCAGGCGGAACGCTACGGCGTACGCCGCGTGGCTTTGGCAGATCCCGGAGCCGCCGCCAAAGCGCGGGCCATAGCGCCAGAGGGGGTTGAAGTGCTTGAAGGAGAAGCCGGGATGCGCGCACTGGCTTCGGCACCGGAAACGGAATTGGTGGTTTGCGCGATCGTCGGGATGGCGGCACTTGGACCTGTGCTCTCGGCCATAGAGGCTGGCCATGACGTGGCGATTGCGACCAAGGAGGTGCTTGTTGCCGCCGGCGAGCTAGTGTGCGGACTCTGCCACGAACATGGGGTCAATCTGCTACCTATAGACAGCGAGCACAGCGCGCTTTTGCAGTCGCTACAGGATGGTGGTTTGCTCCCATGGTGCGTGCGCAACCGCGGTGAATTTAAAGCTTGGATGGATTCCGAGCGGATTGTGCGCCGTCTGATCCTGACGGCTTCGGGCGGACCTTTTTCGGGGCGGCCTGAAGTGGATTTCGAGACGGTCACAGTAGGCGAGGCACTAAACCATCCGCGCTGGCGCATGGGGCCGAAGGTTACTATCGATTCTGCCACCATGATGAACAAGGGGCTGGAAATTCTAGAGGCACGGTGGCTCTTTGACATTCCTGTGGAACGGATTTCAGTGCTTGTCCATCCGGAGAGCATTGTGCATTCTCTTGTGGAGTTCACGGACGGAGCGCAGATGGCGCAACTGGGCTATCCGGATATGAGGCTGCCAATACAGTACGCGATGACTTGGCCGGAGCGTGTCGGCAACGACACCCTGCCACCGCTGGATCTCGCGTTGGCAGCCACTCTTCATTTCAGCGAGCCTGATCCTGCGCGTTTCCCGTGCCTGCGTCTGGCTCGCGAAGCGGCTCAGGCCGGCGGGCTGGTACCAGCCGCCATGAATGCAGCGAACGAGACGTCAGTGGAGCGTTTTATTGCGGGCGAAATCAAAATGCCCAGAATATGGGAGACAGTCGAGCGCGTGATGGGTGAGTTCGGGGCAGAGGCAGCCACCAGTGCTGGCGATTTGGGCGGAATAATCGATGCCGATGCGCGTGCCAGAAGACGTGCTGCGGAGATTTTGGAGGGGAGGGCGTAGGCTTGGAGGCGAAGGGAAACATACCGTGCGGGAGCAAGGGGCGTGTGCTCTTCATCGCGTCGCAGCCGTTTTTCCAGTGGCGGGGCTCTCCTATACGTCTTGGTTTCGACGTTCAGGCAATTCGAGACAACGGATACGAGGTCGATTTCCTGACACTTCCCATCGGTGAGCGGCGCGAGATAGAAGGTGTCCGGATCATACGCGCCCCGAATTTGTTTTTTGCCAGAGATATTTCCATCGGGCCTTCATTCCTCAAACTCATGTTCGACTGCGTCATGTCCGTAATGGGGGTCGGGATGATCATGCGGCGCCATTACGATGTTGTGCACGGTGTGGAAGACTGCGGCATAATAGCTTGGATGCTGGCGAGGCTCAGCCGTGGAAAGGCGATATTCGAGAAGCATTCCGATTCGAAGAGCTACAAAAAGAGTCTTGTGATAAAGGCATACGCTGCCGTGGAGCGGTTTGTGATGCGCCATGCTGACGCGGTGATCGGCACAGGGCCGGGGCTTGTGGCGCAGGTTGAGGCGCTAGGATGCGGGACGCCTGCGTACCACATCAGCGACATCCCGTCGTCGCTCGTGGAGCCAGATGCGGAGGGCGTAAGTAAAGCGAGGTCGGAGATTGATCCCGAGGGCGGGGGAGTCGTGGCAACGTATGTGGGCTCCTTCGCCGGCTATCAAGGCATAGACCTGCTTTTCAATTCGATGCCTATGGCTTTGTCTAAATGCGATAAGCTGCGCTACGTTGTGATCGGAGGCACAGAGGGGGAGATAGCGAGTTGGAGCGCGTGGATCGCAGAGCGAGGGTGCGATGGTCGCGTGGCGTTCATAGGCAAGCGCGCGCCGGACATTCTGCCGTGTTATCTTGCAGCGTCCGATATATTGCTTTCGCCGCGTATTGCGGGAGTGAACACGCCTCTCAAACTGCTTGACTACCTCAAGGTTTCCCGGGCAATAGTCGCGACTGATCATGAGGCGAACCGTTTGATCCTCGACGATACTACGGCACTATTGACTCCGCTCACTCCAGAGGCCTTCGGCGAGGGCGTCGCACGGTTGGCGGGAGACGCAGAGTTAAGGGAAGCCAAAGCAGCCAATTGCCGCCAGTTGGTGGATGAAAAATACAACTTCAACGTCTTCCGCGAGGGCTTGCGCAAATGCTATGCCGAAACGCTTGTTAAAGGAGACGGCAAACTTACAAAAAAATCAGAAGGGACAGACAAACATGCAGGATAAATACATTAAAAAGGACGAAGCCCACCGTGATTTGGAGAAAAAGTCATCGGCAGTATCGCTCTCCGACATGGAAGTGTTCATCTTCCCCGATCTGATGTACAGCTTGCTGCTCGCCAATTTGATGTCGCCAGTGATCTGGCGCTGGCGCACAGATCCCTGGTTCGACGGCATCAAACGCAAGGGCATGATGGCGCGTATCAACCGCCTCAGGCAGTACATAATGGATCACTACGCCTTCAACCTTGACCTCGACACCTGGGGGCTCACAACCAAGGAGCGTGAGCTGGAACGCTTTGCCGACTTTGTGGACACCGACATGCTTGCGCAGTCCAACGCCTTGTTCGGGTATGAAGGCGATAAATATTACTTTGACATCGACATAAGGACGCACTTCAATCTGGACAAATACACCACGAACACGATCCCGTATTGGAAGACGGAAACCGTTGAGGCTATGACGGCGTTCGAACTGCGCGATGGCTACAGCACAGGAGCCGGCGAATGCGTTTCGTTGGCTGCTCTCTATGCTGCTGCGCTCTTCATTGTGCTTGAGATCCCGCTCGAGAAAATCTACATGATGGCGACGCCGTTGCATTCCCAGAACTTCGTAGATATTGACGAAGGACTCCTGACGAACAACAGGCGCATCGTGACGAAGAAAATGTGGTTCAACGGCACGGCGCTCTCCGGCCAGGCACGGCGCTCTCTCGAACATGAGCGCGTGACGCTCGTGACGCATTCCTCCGGGACGATCCACATAATGTATCCCGACGCCACTATTTCGCCTGAGGCTTACGCTAAATTCAGCAAAAAGCTTTCCGACTACCTCAGCACGCCTCTCACGCCCGAGATGCTTGGCAATTTCCTGCGTCAAGCGCCCGAGTGCCACAAGTGCGTGCTTGTCCGCACCGAGATAAACGGACGCAAATACTACCTGCCCATAGCACGTGCGTTTGCTTATGAGCAGGATTCCTCCTACAAGGTAACCGATAAAACCCGCAACAAGTTACTGGCTGAAATCGAGCAGTCGGAGTTTTCCAGCGAGCGCAATTGCGATCGTTGCCTCATACTCAACGACCTTGAAGAGTATCTCACCCAGCATCCGGTCGATATCTCCAACGAAGAAGATACTCAGCGGCTAATCAAACGCTTCAAGACAGCGTGCATGGATGCGGATGAAACCGTCAACAAGCTTATAAACTTCTGCCGCACTGTTCCGCGCATGCCTAATGCCGCAGAGAAGACCTTCCGCTCCGAGGTACCCTTGAACATTAAGGCTGGCATGACGCGGGAGGACATAATAGCCCGTGTGGAAGAGCTGCGAGACAAGAATGAATACTGCCGTCTTGCTTTCTACGCGTGGCGCGATCTTTCACGCACCGAAGCTGAGCCTTTTATGAAGGCCGCCGTTGAGCGCAACCCGGTTTGCATAGAG
Organism: uncultured Lentisphaerales bacterium; assembly: GCA_964405775.1. Taxonomy (GTDB): domain Bacteria; phylum Verrucomicrobiota; class Kiritimatiellia; order RFP12; family UBA3636; genus JAAZFF01. The sequence goes on along the minus strand of CAYOPG010000039.1, from coordinate 10,062 downwards.
AAGAGCGCGGAGGCGTTTCCAGAAGAAGCCGCTCTCATAGATCATGTAAAGGCAATGCGCGATGGATCCATATACGAGGGCGAGGCGAGACTGGCGCAGCCGGATGAAGTATGGAACTTCAGCACTGGCGATGGTCTAGAGCGTGCGATAATGCTGGGAGTAGTGCTCCATTTCCGCGATGGAGGAGCATACGTAGTAGAGCCTGGCGTGGGCTCGGCTGCGCTAAAGCGGTCTGGCGGTGGCGTTGTGGCGCAGTTCCCGTCAAACAAATCTATACCTCACAAGACACTGGAGATAGGGTGATGGGTAAGCTGGGTGTCTCCTCTTCCAGACCAGACGGGTTCGCTTCCGTAAGCGGAAGTCCAGGAGCGCGTGTGCGCTTCATGGGTTTCTTCACAATATTCTGGCCTTTCATTCTTGTGGTTTTCTTCGCCGGTTGGTTGTTGAACAGCCTTTTCCCTGTTACGATCGCACAGGGCGTGGCTGCGCTGCTTTTGCTGGCGCTTTTGGGCGTGGCATGGATGGCTTTCGACAGTGCGGGGAAGCGGTTCCAGCATTTTTTAAAGGGCGCGCGAGGGGAGGAAATCGTAGCGCGTGAACTGGCGCTACTGCCCGCGGGGTGGGATGTTTTCCACGGGGTCCCCAGAAGCGGCGCGGAGGCGTTGGCCGGTGGCGGCGACTTCGACCACATAATCGTAGGTTCTGACTCGATGTTCCTGATTGAGACGAAAAACTGGGATGGACCTGTTACGATCGAGCGTGGCATGCTAAAGGTTCGCGGCAGGATCCCGCGTCGTTCGCCAGTGGCTCAGGTCCGAAAGGCGGCGTTGGAGCTGGCGGCACTGTTGGAGGATGCCATGCCAAACGGGATTGCGGTGACGCCGATCGTCTGTTTCGCAGGAGACGGCTTCGCGGAAGATGAGGAGAGGGTTGACGACGTATGGGTCTGCAATGCCCGCGTCTTGCGCCGAACAATACTCGAGGCAGAGCATGGCGGTATCGACGAACCCAGCCGAGAGCTTATTGTTGAGACGCTGATAAAGCGGATGTATGGGTGATTAGATTTGCTGTATTTGGGTGGCAATTTGTGTTAGGATCAGGAAGTCAACCAATTTTAGAACAGCACTGTACGAAGAGGGGAAAGCATATGCTCAATATAAGGTTCCATGGCGCCGCGCAGACCACCACGGGTTCGATGCACCTGATTGAATACAATGGCAAAAACATCTTGCTTGATTGCGGACTTGTTCAGGGGAAGCGCAAAGAATCGTTTGAGCAGAACCGTAACATTCCGTTCGATGCCCCTAAGATCGACGTGATAGTGCTATCCCATGCACACGTGGATCACTGTGGCAGAATTCCTGCGCTTGTGCGTCTAGGGTTCCGCGGTAAAATATACAGCACTCCTCCAACACGCGATCTGGCGGAAATAATACTGCGTGACTCGGCGTATCTGCAGGAAAAAGACGTAGAGTACGTGAACAAGAAAAGGGCTCGGCAAGGCAAGACATTGTTCGAGCTCCTGTACGACCAGAGTGACGTGGACACGACGATGCAGTATTTCGAGACTCTCGAATACGGCGAAACACATGAAATCGTACCGGGCATGAAGCTCACCTTTAGAGACGCCGGGCACATTTTGGGATCAGCCACTTGCACCCTCGAATATGAAAAGGAGGGCAAGGCGCGGCGTTTGCTATATACGGGCGACCTGGGGCAGAAGGACACTCCGTTCCTGAATGACCCCGTCGTCGAAGAGGGCGTCGACGTTCTGATTACTGAAAGCACGTATGGCGACCGCGACCATCCAACGCGCGAAAATGTGCGCGGGCGGATCAAGGACTATATCGAATTTATAATGCAGCACAAGTCCAAGATGATAATCCCCGCGTTCAGCGTGGGGCGCACTCAGCAGCTCGTATACGTTTTCAACTACCTCGTCGAACGCGGCGCAATACCGATTGTGCCTGTCTATGTCGACAGCCCGTTGTCACTCAAAGCAACAGATGTTCACAACAAGTATATGGGCTACTTCAATGCCCGCACGCAGGAGATGCTGCGAGCCCACGACAACCCTTTTAAATTCCCCGGGCTGAAGTTTACACAGTCAGTGGACGAATCAAAGGCACTCAATGACATTAAGGGGCCGATGGTGATCATCTCCGCTTCGGGTATGTGTGAAGGCGGTAGAATACAGCATCACCTTAAGAACAATATCGGTGATCCGCTAAACATCGTGTTGATCACCGGATTCCAGGCAGAGAACACCCTAGGGCGCCGCATAGTTGAGCGCCAGCCCATAGTTAAGATTTTCGGGGAAGAATTCGAACTTAAGTCCACTGTATTTACCATCAACGAGCTTTCTGCGCATGCCGACAAGACCGGACTTACCGAATACGCAAAGGCTCTCGGGAAAACCGTCAAACGCGCCTTCTGCGTACATGGCGAGCCAGAGTATTGCGAAGCGCATAAGAGAAACCTTGAGGGCATTGGAATTCGTCGCGTCGACATCCCGGTGCACGGGCAGCTTTTCGAAAACGTGTAAGCAATTTAGGCAAGCCCCCGCCTGATGCGGATGGGGCTCAATAAAATCAACAACAACGCATAGTTCATAAAATGATAAAAGTAAAAGTCATAGGCGCCAGTGGATATGGCGGAATCGGAATAATCGAGCTGCTGCTGCGCCACCCGGAAACGGAAATACAGGCACTTGTGGCACTTGAGAGCGTCGGCCAACCCATTTCCGATATTTATCCACACCTCAAGGGGTTCTGCGACATGCCGGTTCTTGCTCCTGATTCACCTCAGGCTCTGGAGCCAGCCGATGTGGTGTTCTTCTCCACTCCTGATGGTGTCGGAATGAACGGCGCTCGTGCCGAGCTTGAAAAGGGGGCGAAGATCGTTGATTACAGCGGAGACTTCCGTTTCAATACCGTTGAAGAGTATGCGGAATACGCGCGTCGAATCGGCAAACCCACCAATCATGCCGATCCCGAGCTGCTCCCGCTTTCCGTTTACGGCGCTACGGAGCTCCACCGCTCTGAAATAAACGAGGAGCGTCGGATAGTGGGCAACCCCGGCTGTTTTGCCGTTAGTTGTACACTGGGGCTTGCACCAGCTGCGGCGGCTAAGACTTTCAGACCGAATTCCGTGATCTGCGACTGCAAATCCGGCATATCCGGTGCGGGTAAAAAGCTTAACGCTACGTTCCACTATCCGAACCGCCACGAAATGATGAACGCCTACAAACTGGCGGGTCACCAGCATGTCTGTGAAGTCGAGCGGGAGCTTTCTCTTCTCGCAGGCGAGCCGGTGGTAGTCACATTCACAGCGCAGGTCGTGCCGGTGAGTCGCGGCATAATGTCGTGCTTATATGCCGATCTCGTACAGTCGATGAGCGAAGATGAAATGGTCGCCATATACAGGGATTTCTATAAAGACAGCCCGTTTGTGCGTGTCTTCCCGTCTTCCGCATCGGTTGGCAGCATGCATGTGCGAGGCTCAAACTACGCAAATATCGTGGTAAGCATCGATCAGCGCAGCAACCGCCTGCGGATTGTCTCGCATATAGACAACCTCATGAAGGGGCAGGCTGGCTCGGCCATGCAGAACATGAACCTGATTTGCGGGCTGCCAGAAACAATGGGTCTAGATCACCCCGGCTTCTTCCCGTGAACCGGCGGCGCTTTTTTCAAGGGTAACACAATCGAACAAGAAACAAGGAACAAACCATGGATAATCCGACAGACAAAACAGCGAAAACAGTAATCGCGGAAGACATAGAAATCACCGGCACCGTCAAGAGCGCAAGCAACATTCAGTTTGACGGCAAATTAAACGGAGACCTCAACTGCGCCGGCTCAGCCATGCTCGGCAGAAACGCGGTCGTAAAAGGCAACATCAATGCGGAATCGGTTTCCATCTCCGGCAGCATAACCGGAAACATCGTGGTAAAAGACCGCATAGAGATGAAGAGCACCGCTCGCGTGCAGGGCGACATCAGCGCCAAACGCCTGACTGTCGAGGACGGGGTTACGTTTGTTGGCAAATCCGAAGTCAACTCTTCGGGCGCCGCTAGCACTGCCGATTCATCGTCTTCAAGCGCTCCCTCTTCTAGCACCTATACGTCTGGGTCCGCAGCTTCCGCGGGCGTTAAGAAATAGATCAGATAGACGTCCGGATTTCCGGCTCGACAGATGGCAAAGCGCGACGATCCAAACGTCATAGACGGATTCGCGTCCGTCCAGGCACTGAAACGAGCGTCCGCACGCAAAGAAGGCGGCGTCAAGGCAAAGATCCACGAATCCGTGGATGAAGACGCCGGCGCCGCCAAAGTAGCCTCCGCCAAGGCGGTTGCTGCGGCGGACGCCTCGACGGTTCGGTCGCCTTCAAGGGCGTCCGCCACCGTTGTCGTGCCCCAGAAGCGTCTGGTCATCTGCTATTCGTGCGGCTATTCGCATACGGTCTCGGGGCGTATGCAGAATTCGTACTGCCCCAAGTGCAAAAAGAAGCTGGTCACAGATGATGTAATTGTCGGAGGTAAGCATACAGAGGACATACTTACCATCGGGAATGTCACTGTCACAGCCGATGCGGAATTTTCCGAGGGCCTTACTATAACGGGGCAGCGCGTGGTGCTCGACGGGGATGTCACTCCCTTGGCTTCCATAACCGCGTCAGAGGCTTTGGAAATGCGATCCAACGCGAAATTTCGCGGGGAATCCATACACAACATCACCGGCCGTGTAATTGTGCCGGCAGAGTGTGTGGTGAAATTGGATTCCCCCTTCGCCTGCACGAACCTGGAGATATACGGTTCGCTGCATGCCGAGGTCGCTGTAGAAAATTCCGCTACGATCCTGTCCGGCGGCTTGCTTAAAGGCTCTTTCCGAGGACCTTCGCTCATCGTCCATGATGGCGGGGGATTGATTGGATCGGTGCAAGCAGGCGTGAAAAACTGATATTTCCTGTCTGAGGTTTTTTGGTAAAATCCCCAGCTAAAATAAACGGTACGGTTAGAATTTGAACAAAGAGAAAACATCAGACGTCCGGACGGATGAAGTCGGGTTCGAGACGCAGATCATTCCACAGCAGGCAAGGCGTCACGTCGCCCCTGTGGCGCCGTCGCAGTTTCAAGGAGCGGACAAGGCCGGGGATCTTGGCAATTATTCGCTGCGCGCCAAGATCGGCGCAGGCGGCATGGGAGTTGTTTATCTTGCAGTCGACAAGCGACTGGGGCGCTACGTCGCGATTAAACGCCTTAAAAAGGATTTGCGTTCGGACAACTCCATACGTCGCCGTTTTCTGCATGAGGCGAAGGCTGCCGCCGCCCTCAACAACGTGCATATAGTGCACATATACTCCATAGGAGAGGACGCCGATGGCCCATACATCGTAATGGAGTACGTCGAAGGTGCGCTGCCGAAAACAGACTCCGACGCCCCGTGCCCACCTCAGACGCTTGAACAATACGTCGATAGCAACGGTCCGTTCAGCATAGAGGATGGCGCGGTGTTTTTGCTAAAAATCGGGCATGCCATAGAAGCCGCCCACGCAGCGGGCGTGATTCATAGAGACCTGAAGCCGTCGAACGTCCTTATGGATTCGGCCGGAGAGCCGAAGATCGTGGATTTTGGTCTGGCACGTCTTACACTCCCTGGAGCTTCAACCGATCTAACGGTGCCGGGGGACAAGTTTATTTCCATTGGTTATGGTGCGCCGGAGCAGGAGACAGATGCTGCGGTGTCCGACGAGCGCGCCGACGTCTACGGTCTGGGCGCTCTCTTTTACTTTATACTGACAGGCAAAAACCCGCGTTATTTCCGTGAGGAAGATCTACCTGTCTCCGTACGGCCGCTCGTGTGCAAGGCGCTGGAGACAGACCGCGACGAACGCTTCCAGAGCGTCGCCGGCTTCAACGCCGCGCTTAAGAGCATGCTCGCCGAATCAAAGACGGAGCGACCCACCGTCAAGACGACTTGGCGCTGCAAGTGGTGCGACACGATCAACCCGCTCAGCAAGCGTTTCTGCGGCGAATGTGGATGGGACGGACGCGAGCAATGCCGCGAATGCGGAGCTGATCAGCAAGTCGGCATACAGTTTTGCGGCGTCTGCGGGGCGAACGCGCGCGATTACGAAAACGCTATTGCAGCTCTACGAAAGCTAAAAGGCGCTGTAGAGTCGCGTCAGTACGACTGGGCTATAAATTACGCGTCACAACCGCTAGCGTTCGAGCCTGTCGGTCCCAATGGACGCGAGATGCTGGAAGAATTCCGGACGCTTGGAGCTAACGCTCAGAATCGCCTACGCCGCCGCGACCAGCTCTCCGAGATCATCGGCATCGAGATGTCCGCGGAGAACTTCGAACGCGCCAAACGCTTTATCGAGGAATATCGGACGCTTTCTCCAACAAAAGACGCTTTTGAGGAGGAACTCGAGTCAATCCCCGATAAAACCCGCAACCGCGATTGCCTCCGTATCGCGAAGGCGTTTGCATCCAAAGACTGGCAGCTCGGAGAAAGGCTTCTGGTAACGCTTAATGACCCCGGAGGCAAGCGAGAAGCGGCGGTCTCCAGCCTGTGGCGCACATTGCGCCGTCACAAGCGGCACATATTCTCGATCCGTTTAGTTGTGGCAGTCATTGCCATCTTTTTGCTTTATCTTATGTTGCTTCCGCCGATTATTCAACTGGGTATTCCAGGGAAAAGCTTCGCAAAAAGCTTCTCAGCGCGTGTTCTCAATAAGCCCAGGGCGGGAGCTTTGTTGTTAAAGTATGCCGGATTGTGGGGCATGGACGAAGCTGCTATGAGAGGCAACAGCGACGTAAAGCCCAATCCATAAATTCCACTGCCGGCAGGGCATTAACGTTACCTTGCGGACTGGAGCTTCAGGGCGGTAAGCCATTTGTGGAAATCTTGAGGCACGGGTGCGAATACACTCAGCCGACTGCCGTTAATGGGGTGTTCCATTTCGAGTTCCACGGCGTGCAACAGCGGATACGTCAGAGCGCGAAGGCGTTCGTCCTCGACTATTTTGGGCCCATACTGCATGTCGCCGATGACTGGGTGGCGTGCCATCGCCAAGTGGCGGCGGATCTGGTGGGTGCGTCCAGTTTCGATACGGACTGCTAGATGGCTGCAGTCGTGGTTTGCGCGGATGCAAAGGACGTTGGAGACGGCACGCTCGCCATCGATGGGTAGCTCGATAGTGGTAGAGCGGGCGTCCCAGCGTCCGTAAACTACAGTGCGGTATGTCTTGGCCACTTTGTGCTGTTTGAAAATTTCGACAACCGCGTCGTGCGCGGCCTGTGACTTGGACATCATCAGGCAACCCGTAGTGTCGCGATCAAGCCTGTGTGAAGCTTGAATGGTATCTATTCCCGTCTGCGATCTTAATATTGTCTCCAGACTGAAGTCAGATTCATTCACAAGTACGCCACGCGGCTTGTCGACTATTATGTAGTCAGCATCCTCGAAAATAATTTTAACCTTTTTGATGCGATTCGAAGTCGCTGTGGGGGAGGCCACTGAAGCAAGCACGGCCACAACGTCGCTGGGCTTCAATGAGTGCCTTGCTATCCAGATGCTTTTGCCGTTCACACGCACAACTCGCGCGTCGAGGTGTTGCTTTGCGACGCGTTTCGAGACGTTCATGTGCGCTGCTATAAACTCCTGGAGAGAAATGCCAGCCTCGGCCTTTGCCACGACCCACTCGTTTTTCTTCGGTTTGATCTTCATCGTTGTGATTCTACACTATTTTACGTTCTTGCACCAGTGGAAGAGACGCCTCAAGAAACACGGTGTTCCTCCAGCAATATTTCCGTGAGTTGCGGATATTGGCTGAATACGCGTTCCAGCGCCGAGTCGTTCTCATCCAGATTTTCGGTTATGAGGTGTCGGCGGCCAAGTTTATCAGGAATGAGATCAAGCGGGTGGGGGAAGCCGCCTTTTACGCGCTTTGTACGCTTGCCGTTGAGCACCGCCATCGCCCAGAACCAGATGTCGTCGTTGAGAGGTGAACAGGATTTGAAAAGCTTTTCGTTTGTTGCATTTTCGTGCAGCGCATGCGGTGGATACAGCACGCCTCCCACGCCTGTAAGAAAATTCCGGAACGAAGGGGTGGCGAAGAAGGCAAAATTCCAGTGGTTGTATGGTTTAACTCCATCATCACCTACGGCAACACGCTTCACCCTGTGGGCGATGATGTCAGAAGGGTTCTCGAGCCACTCGTTGTATAGCTTTTCCAGCCATTCCTTATCGTACATAACGTCGTCGTCAGCCGTTACTATGACATCGTCCGGAAACTCTTCTAGAGCCGGCACGAGTTTGCCGTATGCGCGGATATTATGAGGAATCCAACGGATTTCAAGCCCATGCGAACAGAATCTCAGAATTTCGCTGGAAACGTCTCTCTGCCGTTCTGGAAACTCCTCTTCTGTCAGCCAGAGAACGATCTTGTCGGGCTTCAGAGTTTGTTCCATTATCGAGAAAATAGCTATGGGAAGGATGCCTGAGTCGTTGACGCGTTCCGGAAATGAAGTGAGTGAGACGATCAGCCTGGGCGAGCGGGGGGTCGCGCTCAGGGCCGATGTGTTGCTGGAGAGAAACTCGCGCATGCGTTGCACAACAGGCTCTACGGCAATGTTTTTTTTAACGCCGAAAATCCGTTTGTAGAGGCTGTACATAGGGCGCATGAGACCAAGAGAATCCGCCGCCCTTCGCAGAGAACGAAAAACACGCAATATCATTGGCGGGTTAATGTACCACATTGTAAAAGAAAGATGGAAGCGTAAAAATGAGCGTATAATGAGAATTCGGTTTGAATCGGGAGGCATTATCTCCTTGCTCCGTTGCAGGTGTTAAGCATCAAGTAAAATGAACGCTAGATAAACAAGCCGCAATCAAGTTTGAATTTCGTACTGGACTATTGTAGAATGACCGCCCTTAAAATGAAAACTGCCGGACAGGAGCGTTTAGTCCGAGAAATACAAAAAGAAAGCCAGAATGCTGACATCAGATTTCGCGTACGATTTACCACCCGAACTCATTGCGCAGGAACCACCGAAACAGCGAGGCACGTCTCGCATGATGGTGCTGCACCGTGACACCGGCTTGATTGAACATCGCCACATCGCCGACATTACCGGGTATCTGAATACTGGAGATGTCATGGTTTTCAACGACACGCGCGTTTTCTCGGCGCGCGCGTTCGGGCATTGGTTCGATACGCCGGGCGCTGTGGAAATTTTGCTAGTGGAGCCATCCACGGAGCATCCCGGGGCATGGTCGACACTCTGCCGCAGCTCTCGTCCAGCCAGACAGGGACTCGTGATGGTGCTGGCTGAGGGGCGCATCCGCGCCGAGGTGCTTGAAAAGACCTCGGATGGCAGGGTTGAGCTCGCGCTCGATTGCGATGGCGATATGTTCGAAGTGCTGGATGAGTTCGGACGCCCGCCTGTGCCGCCATATATTCGGCGTGAAAATGACGATGCCCGAGTTGAGATCGACAAGAGCCGTTACCAGACGGTCTATGCCCGCGAAACAGGTGCCGTGGCGGCACCGACTGCCGGGTTGCATTTTTCAGAGGGGCTGTTGTCTGAATTCGACAAGCATGGGGTCGACAGGGAATTCGTGACTCTGCATGTCGGACCCGGTACCTTCCGTCCGGTCAAGGAAGCTGTCGTCGAGAAGCACGTCATGGATGCCGAGCGGTACGAGGTGCCGGAAAAGACGGCGGCGTCAATTGCCAAAGCGCATGGCGCGGGCACGCGCGTAATCGCAGTGGGCAGTACCAGCGTTCGCACGCTGGAGACATGTGCGTCGGGGGATGGGCGTGTAACTCCGGGGCGCGGACGCAGCTCCATTTTCATCTATCCACCGTACGAGTGGAAAGTCGTTGACGCAATGCTGACAAATTTTCATCTGCCATGCTCCACGCTACTCATGATGATCTGCGCCCTTGCCGGCAAAGAACTTGTCTTTCGAGCCTACAATGAAGCCATAGAGCAAAAATACATGTTCTACAGCTACGGCGACTGCATGTTGATACTGTGATCTGATGATT
>CAYOPG010000038.1:0-20855 GCA_964405775.1 uncultured Lentisphaerales bacterium | reverse complement strand
CCGTGGGTTCCAGCTAGGTGGCCGAATTAAAATCAAGCCTATGGGATGCTAGTGGAGGAAATAATAAGGAGTCCTGATGTATAATGTCGACATTAAATCCTTCCTTGTTTCCATTTTCGCTATGTGCAATTATGTATCTATAGATTTGGGCACGACAACGTGCAAATGCCGACTGTACACACCTGAGGGGGTTGTCGCATCGTTTGCGCGTGAGTTCGATCTGTTCGCGGAGGGAGACCGTGCCGAGCAGAACGCCAATGACTGGTGGACGATGGTCAAGATGGGGATAACCTCCGTGTGCGGTGAGGCGGGAGTACGAAAAGTCGACGCAATCGGCATAAGCTCGCAGGGAATTTCCGTGGTGCCGGTTGACTCCGCAGGCACTCCGCTTATGAACGCGCTCAGCTGGCTTGATAACCGCGCCACGGCGGAGACGTCGGAGATTGAGAGAGAGTTCGGAGCAGACTGGATATTTGCAAACACCGGCAAACGTCTCCTGCCGTGCTATACTCTCCCGAAGGTTATATGGCTGATGCGCCACCGCCACGACGTGATGGGAAAAGCGAATGCGCTTCTGATGCCTCTGGATTTTCTCAACATGAAGTTCTGCGGCCGCTCCGCCACGGACTGCTCGATGGCCAGCGGCACAATGTTGTACGACATCAATAAACGAGAGTGGTCTGAAGAAATTCTAAGTCGCTTTTCTATTCCGCGCACGTTGCTTCCAGAGGTTTTGCCAATGGGCACAGACCTAGGCGCCATGCTCCCCGATCTCGCCGAAGAACTCGGTCTGGAAACCGGAGCGCGTATTGTAATGGGCGGGCAGGATCAGAAGCTTTCTAACCTCGCCGCAGGGCTGCGCCAGGGCATGGCCACTGTTTCACTCGGCACTTCCACCGCGGTGTCTGTCATCGACGGGAGTAAGCGCGACGACCGCCGTTTTGCGTTGTTCGCACTCAACGCCAAGGAGCAGATCCAAGAGGCAGCCGTGAGCACTACAGGCGCTGCTGTGAGGTGGCTTAAAAACACAATCGCCGCACCAAGCTATGCGGCAATGGACACACTTGCCGAGGAGGCCGGCAGTTCAGGCGGCGTCACGTTCAACCACGATTTCGAAGATGGCGCTTCGATTTCAGGCATATCTCTGGGCACCACCAAAGGCAACATCGTGTATGCACTTCTAGAGAGTGTTGGGCGAACCATTGCAGATTTGCTGGACGGACAGGACGTGCAAAAAGTTCTTCTATATGGCGGCGGGGCAAAGAGCCCAATTTGGCGCCATATTATCGAAAGGGCAGTTGGAGTCGCTACAGAAGTTCCTGACGAGACTGAACCTGCCTTGTTGGGTGCGGCTATGCTCGCTGCAGGTGGAGCAGAGGCGTTTACGGGTGGCGGAGTATTTTTGAAAGGACATGAAGACAATGCTTACGGCAGGCACATCGCTTATTGAGATTTCACCGGAACCCGGCGTTCAGCTGGCGGGCTACCCTCACTGTCCGCGGCCAAACCGCGGCGTACACGATCCGCTCTACGCGGCGGCGCTTTATCTCGACAACGGCAAGTCGCGCAAGGTGTTTCTCACTCTCGACTTGCTCAGCATAGGCAAGCGGGAAGTCACGAGTCTGCGCGGAAAATTCCCTGATCTCGACATCACCGTTTCAACAACGCACACGCACAGCGGCCCCTGGGCTTCTGAGCCTCTGGCTAGCGAACTTGCCGAAGACATCGAGCGCAATCCGGCCTACATGGCTTTTCTTGAAAAGCAAATGGAGAAGGCGGTGAGTGAGGCTGTTGCGGCGCCGTTCGACGCGGAGTTCGGCACTGAAGTTGGACATTGCGGCGCCGAGCAGGGCATCGGTGGCAACCGCCGCGTCAAGAACGGATTGCAGGACGCCTCGGTAAACGTCATGGCAGTCCGGGACATGAAAGGCACAGTGCGCGGAGTGTTCCTCAGCTACGCGCTACACCCGACGTTCCTTCATGCCGACAACGAACTGGCTTCCGCGGACTATCCAGGATACATCCGTAGATACTTGCGGTTCACGCACCCTGAGGCAGTGTTCCTGTTCGCCCAAGGCACCTCGGGCGACCAAAGCTCACGCTATCATCGCGTAGGGCAGGATTTTGACGAAGCTGCCCGTGCGGGCACAACGCTCGGTGTGGAGGTCTTCCGCTGCCTTGAAAGGATGAAATTCGCCAAAGACCTCAACATGCGGCTTGTCTCTTTCGAAATAGCGGACATGCCTATGAAGCGCTTCCCTCCACTTGACGAAGCGCTGAAAGCCGAAGCGGCAGCAACTGCCGCGTTCGAAGCGGCAAAGAGCAAGGATTACATCACCATGCGCAACGCCGAGCTGGCACTTTTTGGCGCCCAGAACACGGTTTCTTTTGCGCGGCTCGGTTCGGGCGGATACAAAAGCCCGGAACTGCCGTTGGAAGTGCAACTGATCAGCCTCAACGACACGATGATAGTAACGTTGCAGGGAGAGATATTCGTAGAGCTGGGCCTCGCCATCAAAGCGGCATCGCCGGCAGCCAAAACTTTCGTCTTCGAAACCTCAAACGGCTACGCCCCGGGTTATCTTTACACGCGCGAAGCGGGCGAGGAAGGTGGATACGAAACAGGAACCTCGATGTTCGCTCCGGATGCCGGAGAGTTTTTAGTAAACAAAATAAAGGAGAAGATGTAATGTTTAAATTCGATATAGCACCATTCGTACCATACAAAAACAGGGAAGTCCTTGAGCGTGTAAGAAAACTCAGCGGCAAAGATCTGGAAAAACACTCCAATCCCAACTTCCGCATCAAAGTCCTGCTCGATCCCGGCAGCGTCTGGGCAGCAGACATGTTCACACGCATCAAACAGAGCGATGACCGCGACGAAAAACTCGTAATGGTCATCCCCAACCCCGCTCCCAGCCTCTATCAGGGCATCGGCGCACTGATCAATATGCACAAGGTAAATTGCCGCAATGTGCACCTCTTCACCATGGATGAGTGGGCGGATCAGGACGGCAATATCGCGACGCCGGACTACGAGCGCGGCTTCTCTTTTTCCGCAATGAAGTATTTCTGGGGCAGCATCGACGAGTCGCTGCGCATGCCCATAGAGCAGGTACACTACCCCACCACGGCAAACATCAAGTCGTATTCAGACATGATAACGGATTGCGGCGAAGGCGGTGCCGATATCGTGTACAGCGGCCCCGGATGGGCAGGACATGTGGCATTCGTAGACCCGCTCACACCCGAATTTGGAACGGAAGATCTGGACGAATTTCTGGAAATGGGAGCACGCGTCGTGACCCTCCACCCCATGACCATAATGCAGAACTCTCTGCACGGATGCTTCGGTTGCAGCGGCGACATCGCCAACGTTCCGCCCAAAGCCGCCACCATCGGCCCCGCCGACGTCAAACGCGCGCGCAACAGGTTTGAAATCCACAGCATCACCACAATGGGCTCTTTCTCGGCTTGGCAACGCATGATCTCGCGCCTGGTCCTGCACGGAGAAGTCACGCCTCTCGTGCCCGCCTCAATACTGCAATTGATGGACGCCGACGTGTTCGTTAGCGAGATGATCGCAAAACCAATCGAATTCCTGGAAACCGTGGGGTACTGATGAAGAGACGGGCGATAACTGGCAAGCTCGTGCTGCCGGACAAAGTACTGCCCGGCGGCGCGGTCGTGTTCGGCGATGGCATTATAGAATATGCGGGGCCTGCGGACGGCGTCGAACTGCCCGCGGAGCGCATCGATGCCGGCGGCCGCCTAATCGCCCCCGGCTTCGTGGACATACACTGCCACGGCGGCGGAGGCGCCATGGGGCACGAGGAGCCAGACGCTGTGGCAGAGTTCCACCGCAAGCACGGAACAACATCCTTGCTTTGCACATTCTACCGGAACCTGTCACATGATGCGATCACCGCCGGACTGCGCAAAGTCGCCGAATGCAAGGCTCCAAACCTTGCCGGTGTGCATATGGAAGGCCCGTATCTTAACCCAGAATATGGCAGCAAGATGGTGCCAGGCGAAACGGTCGACGAGCATTTCTACAAGCCGATTCTAGAAACAGGTCTTGTAAGACAATGGACGTACGCCCCTGAAATGCCCGGAACGTCAAAATTCGCTCGCGACGTCGCCAATGCCGGCTCGGTGCCGGCGATTGGCCACAGCGCGGCGTCTCCCGCAAAAGTCGCCGAGGCGGTGTGCGACGGCACACGCATAGTAACGCATCTGATGAACGCGACCGGTTGCAGCGTCACGCCCACTCGCTATGCGGGAACCCTCGAAGTCTCTTTCGATATCGCGGCAATGGTATTCGACGAGCTTTATTTCGAGCTAATACTCGACAAGACTGGAATACACGTTCGCCACGAGATGGTTGATTTCATAATCAAAGCAGTGGGGCTAGACCGCCTGGTCGGCGTCACCGACCACATGCCACTCTCTGGCGGGACTGAAGGAGACGATTCCGACGTCACAATCGAAAACGGAGAGCTGTGCGGGAGCAGGCTGACAATGGACAGTGTCGCTCGCAATTTTAGAGCATTGGGGCTGAACACCGCAGAAGTGTTCCAAGTAGTGTCGTTGAACCCCGCGCGCGCGATAAACATAGACGATTCCGTCGGCAGCCTCGAGCGCGGCAAGCGCGCGAACATTCTGCTGGTGGATGAGTTATTTAAAGAAGTGGAGGTTGTTGAATAGAATGAAAAAAGAAAGTCTTCAACAGGGGTTGGATTCACTGAAAATCGAAAGTGACGCCATCCGCATAATGCTGGAAAAACTGGACCCTGAAGCGTTCGGCAAAGCTGTGGACGTGCTTGCGCGCGTCCCGCGGATCATGACGTGCGCTAGCGGTTCATCCGGAATTGCGGCGAAAAAATTCGCCCATTCGCTCTGCTGCATCGAACGCGGAGCCATGTTCATGCCTCCATGCGAGGCGGTGCACGGCGGTCTCGGAGGCCTCAAAAAAGAGGACGCAATAGTCATGGTCTCCCGCGGCGGGAAAACCGTGGAGTTGCTGCCTATAATAGACGTGTGCAATAAAAAAGGCGCCACGCTGATAGCAGTCACAGAGAACCTCGAGTCCCCGCTGGCCAAAGCGGCGGATATTGTGTTGCGTCTCCATATCGAGCGAGAAAGCGACAAATACAACTTCATGGCAACTTCAAGCTTCATAGCCACCGTCGCGCTTTTTGACGCACTGCTCGCCGCCCTCATTGAGGAGACGGGCTACACACGCGAGATGTTCGGACTGATACATCCGGGCGGAGCCGTTGGCGAAATGCTCAAAAAGGAAGGCAAGTAAATAAATGTACTCTGACTGCAAAATAAAAGCTCCGTTCTTCGAGTTCGGCCCGAAAGCCTACCTGTACGGCGACAGGCTTCTGGCACTTGTCGAAGCCATCGACCGCTCAGCGGAAAAACACGACGTTGATGTTATTGTCGACCCGCAAACAACGGACATACGACTGCTCGCCTCCAAAGTCAAGCGAGTCCAGATATACGGACAGCACATGGATTTCATTCCTCCAGGCCGTGGGATGGGGGCGATTTTGCCAGAGGCTTTAAAAGCGGCAGGGGCAGTTGGCGTGATGCTTAACCATGCGGAACGCAAGCTGACCCTTGATGAGATAGAAAAAACAATTCGCCGTGCCGACGAAGTCGGGTTGGCAACAATAGTTTGCGCAGATACGCTGGAAGAGATGAAGGCAATAGCGCGTTTTGCGCCAAATCAGATTGTGGCGGAACCCACCGCGCTTATCGGCACCGGCAAAACAAGCTCCATGGACTACGTCTTACAATCCATAGCCGTTATAAAGGAAATCAATCCGGACATACTGGTGCTCCAAGGAGCGGGCATAAGCAGCGGCAAGGATGTTTACAACGTGATACGTGCCGGCGCCGAGGCAACCGGCTCCACGAGCGGAATTATCAAAGCCCCTGACCCCGAGGCAATGGCGGAGGAGATGATCTCTGCCGTGCGCCGGGCTTGGGACGAACGCGCGGCGGAAGCCAGAGCCTAACACAGCACGCCCGAACACAACGCTGCGATATTTTCAACCATTCATTCAATAAAACAACAAAAACAAAAAGGATAATAAAATGTCAGTCTTTCACGGAGAAATAAAACTTCAGTCACGCGACCACATGCCCTGCTTCCACAACGTCACGGATCAGGTGAAAGAGATCGTAGCCAAATCCGGCATCAAGAACGGAATATGCGTGGTCTATTCCCACCACACTACATGCTCCGTCATGACTCAGGAATGCTCTCACGACCTCAACTACTTCGGGCGCGAATACATGCAGGTCGACCTTATCAACATCATGGAAAAGCTCATTCCCACATGCCGCAGTGAAGGCCAGTACATGCACCCCGGCCCCAAGCACATCGAGTTCGCCCTGTCCTGCCCAAACGAAGTCGCTTCTGGCAGCCTTAACACCGACGCGCACCTTCGCTCTAGCTTCTTCGGCCGCAGCGAAACGATCGTTCTCAAAGACGGAACCCTCTCGCTGGGCGACTTCGGCTTCATATACTTCATCGACTGGGATCAGGTTCGCGAACGCCCCCGTGTCTGCGAAGTCCAGATAATCGGCGAATAATAAACGGTGCCTGACTAATTAAACTCGTAATAGTCGGTGGCGGGTCCTATTGCTGGACTCCAAGGATTTTCCGTGACATTGTGCAGACGCCTTTTCTCGAGGGTGCGGAAATTGTCCTCCAAGACATAAACACAAAGCATCTCGAGGATCTGCGCGCATGTTGCGCGTCCATTCTTGAGCAGCTCGGAAAAGACAAAGTCTTCAAGCTGAGCGCCGAGATTGATCACGCAAAGGCACTGAAGCGTGCGGACGCCGTGATTCTAACGATCACGACAGGCGCATACGACTCCATGGAGAGCGACCTGCGCATCCCATATAAGTACGGCATATACCAGCCCGTCGGAGATACCGTAGGGCCTGGCGGAATTTGCCGTTCTCTGCGCAATATTCCCGTTGTGGTCGATATCGCCCGCATCATGGAGCGCGTCTGCCCCAATGCCTGGCTCGTCAACCTGACGAACCCGATGTCAACGCTCGTTCGCGCCGTTTGGCGCGAGACGGACATTCGCTGCGTGGGACTCTGCCACGAACTATACGAGACGCTGCACGTCGTCGAAAAACTGCTCGACGCCAAGGACTGGCGCAAAGAATTCGTGTTCTCCGCCGTCGGAGTGAACCACCTGCCGTGGATAACCGAGCTGGAGTACAACGGCAAGGACGCATTCCCGGAAATCCGCCGCCGCATTGCGAAAGGCGTGTGGGACAACCCCGCGCCGGAAGGTGCTTCCGACGTTGTGCCCACTGGCGCATCGACTCACCGAGTCAAGCGCGCCCTCTTCGAGGCTTACGGGTCGCTCCCAGCGGCCACGGATCGCCACGTATGTGAATTCTTCCCGTTCTTCTGCACAGAAGAGATGGGGCGCGGGTCGGCGATGGGCATCGAGCTGACCACCATAGAGGAACGCCGCAAGGTGTTCACACCAGGGTGGAAAAAAGACGTTCGCAACATCACAAAAGGCACAAAACGCATCGAACCGGAAGTCTCCGAAGAGGCCGCCTCGAAAATTATCGCCGGATTGCTCGGCGGAGGCGACTGGAAGGACGTCGTCAACATCCCCAACGAAGGTCAAGTGCCCGAGCTGCCGCTCGGCGCAATCGTCGAGACGATGGGGTTGGTGCAGAGAGACCGCATCTGCGGCCTCCCCGTGGGAGACGTGCCCACCGCCGTGCTAACTCAACTGGAGCGCCACATAGCCAACCATGAGCTGACAGTGGAGGCTGCCCTAACCGGCGACCGCTCGCTCGCCCTCCAGGCGATGCTAAACGATCCGCTCTGCGGCTCAATCAGGCGCTTCGGAGACATGGAAGAAATGCTTGAAGCAATGCTCATGGCCAATCGCAAATGGCTCCCGCTCTTTTTCAAGGACAACGCAAAGAAGAAACGCAAATGAATAAAAATCTGGTTGCCGTTTGCGCACATGCTGACGACGCCGAACTAAACGCAGGCGGCATCATTGCAAAATGGGCCGCCGAGGGCGGGTCTGTTCGCATTATAATGGCCACAAACAACTGCTCGGGTTATCTAATTCCCGAATCGGGAATAGAAAGCGAGAAGATACGTCTGCCTCCTGCGGCGACTGCCGAAGTGCGAAGACGCGAACAAGCCGCCGCTGCCGCGATGGTCGGCGCGGACGTTGTCGAACTAGGCTACTGGCAGCGCCACTACTGGTACGACGGCAAAGTAATGGACGTCGGATATGAAGCCACGTCAGGCTACCCGGACGGGTTGTCTCGCGAGCTCTGCATTCTGATTGCAGCGAACGAGCAAAAGGACATTAAGAGAATGGCAGACCTCCTGGTTGAAAGCCGCCCGTCAATGGTGCTTACGCAGGCGCCATTCGACATCGATCCCGAACATCACGCCGTGTGCACGCTCGTGTGGCAGGCTATGGCCGATGAGCGACTCAATGGCGTACCGCTGCGATTCTGGTCGCCGAGCAGCGGATCGGCTGGCGGGTTCTTCGATCCCAATTACGACCACATCGAGGATATAACCGATTACTTCGACACCAAGGTCGAGCTCTGCGAATGCCACGCCAGCCAGATGACCGCCAAACGGCGGGAAATCGTGTGCAAACGCGCGGCATACTGGGGTGCTAAAATCGGCTGCAAATACGCGGAACCGTTCCGGTCCGCGCACTGGGACAAATTGTACTGAACTGCGGCACGAGAATGCCGGTTTCTTCAATTGCCTAGAGGCGTTACGTAATATCCTCCCAGACGTTATTGCAGAAAAAAGCGCGGGGACTCAGCCCCGCGCTCATGGTTGGCGATTAGCCCACAGAACGATTATTGCTTGGCAGCTTCTGCCGCTTCACGCTCTGCCATTTCGGCAAGAGCGGCACGACGGCTTAGCTTGATGCGGCCACGGTCGTCTACTGCAAGGCACTTGACCCACATGTGGTCGCCCACTTTGCAAACGTCCTCGATGGCGCGTACGCGTTGATCGCTGAGCTCGCTGATGTGGCAGAGTCCATCGATACCGGGAAGTATTTCCACAAAGGCACCGAACTCTTTGATTCCGGTGACTACACCGTCATATATCATGCCTTCCTCAGGCTCCGCCACGATTTTATTGACCTCGCGGCGGGCGCATTCCATGGAGTCTTTCGATGTGGCGAAGATGCTCACAACGCCATCGTCGCTGATGTCGATCTGGGCGCCAGAAAGCGCCGTGATGCCACGGATGTTCTTGCCGCCCGGGCCGATAAGGGCGCCGATTTTGTCGACCGGGATGTTGATCGTCTCGATTCGCGGCGCATGTGGCGAAAGATCTTCACGGGGAGCCGAGATTACCGACTCCATGTAGTCAAGAATCTTGTAACGCGCGTCGCGAGTGCGCTCTAGAGCCTGCTCGACGATGTCCCAAGTGAGGCCGCGGATCTTCAGATCGACCTGGAAACCGGTTATGCCGTCACGAGTTCCACCCACCTTGAAGTCCATGTCTCCGCAATGGTCTTCCGAGCCAAGGATGTCTGTAACCAAAACCTTCTCGCTCAGATCTGGCGTGGTGAAAAGGCCACAAGAAATGCCAGCCACCGGCTTTTTGATCGGGACACCGGCGTCCATAAGCGCAAGCGTGCCGACGCATATTGATGCCATAGAGGACGAGCCGTTGGAGTCCGTGATTTCGGAGACAACTCGCACCGTGTACTTGTAGTCCTCGGGGATGACGGGGAGCAAAGAGCGTTCCGCAAGCGCACCGTGGCCAATTTCACGGCGGCCGGTAGAACCAAGGCGTCCAACCTCGCCGACACTGTACGGGGGGAAGTTGTAGTGAAGCATGAACTTCTTGTCTTTGGGGCCGCCGGTGATGGCGTCCAACTCCTGCGCATCCGTCATTGTACCGAGAGTCACAACTCCGAGAGACTGAGTTTCGCCGCGGGCGAAGACTGCCGAACCGTGCGCGCGTGGTATGACGCCGACTTGCCCGATAAGCGGGCGGAGTTCGTCCAAGCCGCGTCCATCGATGCGCTTGCCGCGTTCCAGTACGTTCCTACGCACAGTTTCGATTTCAAGGACGTCGAACATGGCTCTGAACGACTCGCTCGACATTTCGGTATAGATGGCGGAGAGTTCGCCTTTGAGGAAATCTTTGACCTCCGAGACAGCGACCTGACGCTCGAGCTTGCCCTTTATGAGAAGAGCGTCGGAGAGTTTTTCGCCGCCGATATTGCGTGCGGTTTCAAGTATGGCCTTGTCGCACGCATCCCCGTCGACGACATGCTTGTCGGCCAAACCGAGTTTCCTGCGGAGCTCTAGCTGGAGCTCGACGATTTTAGCGACGAACTCGTGCCCGAACTTCATGGCAGCGATGAAATCCGCCTCAGGAATCTCGTTTGCCCCGCCTTCCATCATGAGAAAGCGCTCCAGAGTTCCGCTGTAGAGAAGATCAAGGTCACCCTTCTGGCGCTGTTCGTGCGTGGGGTTGATTATGAACTCACCGTTGACGCGTCCAACACGGACAGCCGCGACAGGACCCATGAAGGGAACTTCGGAGATGTGCAGCGCGGCAGAAGCGGCGATGACGCTGAGAAAGTCCGACTCATGCACGCAATCAGTGGACAGGAGCGTGTTGTTTACCTGAACGTCATTCCTGTAGCCATCGGGGAAAAGCGGACGTATCGGGCGGTCTGTCAAACGAGCTGTGAGTATCTCCTTTTCGCTCGGACGTGACTCACGCTTGAAATATCCTCCGGGGAAGCGCCCCGCGGCGTAATATTTCTCGCGGTATTCCACCTGCAGCGGGAAATAATCGATCCCCTCACGCGGATCGGCGGTTGTTACGGCGGAGAACACCATTGTGTCCCCGAGTGTTACGACTACGGCTCCTGCCGCCTGCCGGGCCAGCAGCCCGGTTTCAATGGTGAGAGTCTGCCCGCCTATTTGCGTGCTGACTGATGTGGTGCCATTCATTTATCGACTCCTTTTCGGGGCGCATCCATTCCGCGTAAACGCAGAAAAGGTCGTCATGCTTAGCATACGACGCGCCTCTTTATGTTTTGTTATGGCCTCTCCCCTATGGAGAAAGCCGAAGCTCCGCGCTTTGCAAAACATGCTCGGAGCCAGTTGATGCTCACACCGCCGAGTTTTCGGAGGCACGAACGACGATTGATTCTAGCGGCGCAGGCTAAGCTCTTTGATGAGCTCCCTGTAGCGGGGCTCGTCCTTACGCTTTAGATAGTCCAGAAGACTGCGACGATTGTTGACCATCTTTATAAGGCCACGGCGTGAATTCTGGTCTTTGCGGTTTTCTTTCAAATGCTCTGTGAGGTGCTGTATTCTCTTGGTTAGAACAGCGACCTGCACGTCGCAAGACCCCGTGTCGGCGTCATGCAACTGGAATTGCTTGCGTACTGATTGGATATCGACTTGGCTCATGACTTTCTTGCCACCTGTGTATATTATTTTTGCTTTTTGCGATTAAGATTGCGCCGAGTATAGCATACCCCCGATTAAAAGCGCAAGACGGAAAAAGTTGTCAAAAAATTTATTGTCTATTAAACTTCGCAGTGATACCATGACCCGGTAATTACGTGTTCTGAGAATGCTATCGGCTTTTAGACACGTGCCTGCAATTGCTACAAGAGGTTGAAATATGGGAAAAGCGCGCATAGCATTGGTCGGGGTCAGCGGTTTTGGAAACGTACATTACGAGGATATCGTGCGCGCATGCAAGGCCGGGCGAGCAGATATCGTGTGTGCAACGGTAATCAATCAGGCAGAGGAATCCGTTAAGTGCGACAACCTTCGCTCGATGGGATGCGTGGTGTTCGACGACACCGCCGAAATGTTCCGCGAGTTCGCCGGCAAGGCGGATCTGTGCTTCCTTCCCGTAGGGATAGGATTACATGCTGCCATGGCAATTGCCGCCATGACAAACGGCATGAATGTAGTTCTGGAAAAGCCTCTCACAGCCACGGTGCAGGAGGCGGACTCAATCATCGCCACATCGAAAAAGACAGGGCGTTTCGTTGCTGTAGCATACCAGCACATGTATCAGCCACAGATCAAGTCATTGAAACAAGCTGTCGTATCGGGAGAAATCGGTGCTGTAAAGGCTGTTCGGGGAATAGGCAAGTGGCCCCGTGGCGCAGCATACTACGCGAGGAACAACTGGGCGGGCAAACTGCGTACAAAGAACGGATGGATACTCGATTCGCCTGTCAACAATGCACTGGCGCACTACATGAACCTTGTGTGCTATTTCGGCGGGAAAACGCTTGACGATATGGCGGAGATCGATTCGCTCCAGGCTGGCCTTTACAGAGCCAACCCCGAGATTGAGACATTCGATACGGGATTCATACGCATGACTACTCCAGCCGGAGTGAAGCTCCTGTTTGTCACCTCTCACATGCCCGAGGAATTGCTACACCCCGTAATTGATATTATCGGTGAAAACGGCAGCGTTCGCTGGAACATGGATTCGTACGAAATAAAGCGCAAGGATGGCTCCTCAGAGACAGTCTTGAACCATTCGTTCCAAGAAGATTGCGACACCTTAATGGGCGCCGTACTAAAGCGTCTTGACTCGCAGAACGCCTCTGTGTTCACGCCCGAACAGGCGCGTGTTCTAACCGTTATGGTCAATGCAGCGCACGCATCCGCACCAATCGTTCAAGTGCCGTCGGAGTTCGTCAGCAAAGAAAAATTTGGGATCAACGACGAACGTTATGTCTGGACGGGCATAGATGAAATCATGCGGAAATCCTTTGAAGAAACTCGCCTTCCCACGACCGCTGACTTCCCGTTCTGCAAAAACGGCCAACCCACCGATCCCCGGGAAATGACGTTTTTCAACGGACAATACGTGTAAAGGCTCAGAGGAACAGGTCTCTTGCCACGTGAGCTGAAATTGCGAAATCAGTGTGACGCATCCGGCTCTACGCTACATGCCAAGCAAAACAGCCAGCCGCAGAAACTCTGAGGCACCCCACGCCTGGGCGTCACATCCTCTGCCTTTGTGAGGGGCGTCGCCGTCCATTATTTCCGGCAGATGGCCAATGCAGTCTTCTTCCAGGAGGTCTGCCGCCACTCCGATCAACGCACGCGCCGCGCTCTTGGCGCTTTCGCCATGCACAATGACCAGCGCTTCCGCAAAAGAAGGATACGGCCATGTCCACGCGGTTCCGTTATGATACGACGGCTTGCGACGCGTGTCTTCATCGCCTTCGTAGCGGCCCCAATACGGACGATCCGGATCGTTGAGCAATCTACCGTCCTTGTATATCGGCAGTCTGTACTTTGTTTCGCACAAGGAATCAAGGGTACGAATTCCGCCTGGCACCAGTAGCTTCTCCGTGGCGCGCAGAATGTCACGGCACTTGGCAGGATCGTCAAAACCGCCAAGGGTTAGCGCAAACAACTGGTTGCAACGCAAATGGTCGTCCGCAACTGCTCGTGCTGCAGGGCCGAAAGTTTCTGAATGCAGACAGTCGGATAGAAAACGTTTGTCCTCTAGCCAGAAATATTTTTCAAGCGATTGTCTTGCCATGGAGAGCAACCCGCTCCACGGGCCTCCTTCGTCAAGCTCCGCCACAAATCCAAGCGTCGCTATCCATAGCGCCTGTATCTCGACAGGATAACCTGCCCGGGGTGTGCCGGCAGGATGGTTTGTATCCATCCATGTGTAATGTGAAGGGCTGTAAACAAGCGCCGACTCGGGATCCATTTTAATGCCATTAGCGGTGCCGCTCACATAACCGTTAGCTATGCTCAGAATAACGTCGCGCACGGTGCGTCCGCCGCAATCCGCTTCGAGAACAGTTTCGGCGCCAAGCTTTCCTATCAGGTCTTTTACGGCAACGGCATACCATAGCTGCGCATCAGAAGTGTCACGGTTGGAGGCGTCCTTGCCGCTGATCATGTTGGGCAGAGTACCGCCCTGCTCAAATTCGCCGAATTTGCGAACAATGCCAAGTGATTCCGAAGTCATGCCATCCGCTATCATTCCGCGCAACACTATGAAAGTGTCGCGCCCCCAGTCCAGGAACCAGGGATAGCCGGCAATTACCGTCATAAGATCATCGCGCTTGACGACAAAATCCCGTAAAGCCTCTGATAGCGCCCTTCGTACGGTATAGATGCTCGGCCGGTCGTCGCGCGTCGTAGACGCAGGGCCGAGCAGGGTCTCAGGCACATGTTCACCTCGGCAAAGGCATTCGGCCTCGAGCACCGTTGAATCTCCCCCCTCAATGGTTGCGGTAAACCATCCGGGGCTGTAAAGGTCGGAACTTCCGTCTTGCCCGCGCTCAGCATCGACAGGGTGGCCAACCATGTAATGCCATTCCGGTTCATGAACGAACGCCCCCTCCGATATGCGCACTACTAATCCGGGAACCCCTTGCGGACGGAACTCGAATCCACCCGGCAGTTTGTTCACACGATGAGGCCAGTCACGCTCGGCGCCGGCGAACGCCTTTGTCTTGGTGTGGAAACTTCTGCTTTCAACATCGGGTCTGAGAATAAGCTGCACTGCCCCGCTGTCGTCAAGGAGCTCCGGATCGCCATTCCGCGGGGATCGGGTTATTGAAAGCGTTACTCGGTTTTCGTCCCTGTGCAACGCCAGCAGGAACGTAAGCTCTACGTTGCGCCCCGTGCCGACTGGCGCGCGGAAAACCCACTTCGCCTCCCCCGAGCCGGTGGCGCATTCGAAACGCTCGAGGCAATAAGAATTTATTTCGGTTGAAAACCCGTGGTTCACTATCCAAGCACGGCAACGAGTGAACAGCATCTGCCTGTCACACGGAACGTTCGGGTCCGGGTTGGCCGCAAGAATCGCATCA
Source organism: uncultured Lentisphaerales bacterium (assembly GCA_964405775.1). Taxonomy (GTDB): domain Bacteria; phylum Verrucomicrobiota; class Kiritimatiellia; order RFP12; family UBA3636; genus JAAZFF01. The sequence continues at coordinate 5,958 of CAYOPG010000038.1, read as the reverse complement.
TACTGAGTCCGAACTTCGCCCCATCTGGCGCGCACGTGCGTCATGGCGCCGCGACCGTTTGTCAGGAGTGCGACGTAGTCGTTGTTCAAAACGTCGGCGCCTGAGAACTCTCTTCTCACAGTTGGGTTTTTGTATGAAGCTTCAGGCAGCATCAAAAGCTGTACTGATACCCGGCGGGACTTTTCGCCTAATTCGTATACGTCCACGTGGATGCGGGCCTTGGCGCTGCGTTTTCCGCTTAGTTTCATGGGAGAGAGCAACGCGAAGTAATCACCAGAATGAGATTCGCTGCTTTGCAGGCAGTTGCGAACACGTCCGTCATCATCGCGCACAACCATGCAGCGGAATGGGTGCGGGGCACGCAGCAGAATGAAATGCCCGGATGGCACCATGATGACGCGCTCAAGCGCGCGTGGAATGACACATTCAGTGACGGGCGGCATGTCGCCTTCCGGGAGGAATCCGTTCATGAATGCAACCGGATCCCGGGCCAACTTCAGTGCAAGGTCATCCACGTCCTCCTCCAACCCCAGAGGTTTACCGCCGGAGAGAGACGCACGCACGCGCAACGCATGAGAACGCAGTTCCTGTCGCTCGACAACTTCAGGCTTGAAGAGGCGCAAGGACGCTGACATCGCATCCACCTTGGCGCACAAAGGCAGATCCGTGGTAATGCAGAGAACTTGGCCAGGCTCAAGCCGCATCGAGTAAAACCCGTTGACCGCTTGTGGCAGAGTCTGCACCCCGCCACTAAGCAGGTCACAAACTTCGGAGCCTGAAGGGTCAAACTCCGAGGCCGCCCATGAAACCGACTGCTCCACCGATGCAGAGAGATTGACGAGAACAAGCACGGAGCCGCCCGAACCGCCGCCGGCAGACGTGCGCAATACGGCTAGAGAATTGCCGCCTAACATCTGTATCATACGTACGCCCGCGCCAGCGTGGAACGCCGGCGAGACTTCCAGAATCGAGTTGAGCCGCCCAATAAGCTCCACCTGGTTGTCTGGATTTCCCCATCGCAACGCGCTCGCGCCGTGAACATCAACTTTTTCGGAAGCGAACCACTCTACCCCGTTAGTTATGCCGAAACACCCGTTATGGGAAATTAGCGCGGCCAATGCGGTGCGCATCGTGGAGTAAGTGTGCGAATTGGCGGCAAGCCTGTTGTTGTCGTGAGTTTCCGCGAAATGCACGAGCGGGCCAACCTGACCCGAAACATTGAGAGTGCCGGGCAGATATCTTTCGAATGCGCGTCGATCCTCTGTTTGGAAAACCTCGGAGTAAGCCCAATCGAGTCCCTCGTCCTCAATGAGCTGGCGCGTCACGGAGAGTTTGCCGCCCAACCCCTCAAGAAGGAAAACCGTCTCTGGATACTGTTCGCGAACGCGAGCGACTATATAGCGCCAGACTTCCGCCGGCACCATGTAGCCGGCATCGCAACGGAACCCGTTCACTCCCTGTCTGCACCAGAATTCAAAGACACCCGCCATAAAATCACGCAGTCCCGGATTGGAATAATCCAAAGCCACAAGATCCTCCCAGATCACCCCCCATGCCCCAGGCGACACGAATTGTCCATCCGGAGTACGCATGAACCAATCGGGGTGGTGTATCTGCAACGTCGATGCCCACCCCGTGTGGTTTGCCGGCAGATCCATGAAGATCCTTGCCCCACGTGTGTGCACCGCGTCGACAAGTTCGTGGAACTGGTCCAGAGGCGTTGCCGATTTGTCGAACTCCGCCAAGGCCGGATCCACACCAAGAAAATCCGTGCCCGCGAATGGCGATCCGAAGCGCCCCATCCGCGCAAACGTCGTCGGCACGGGATGTATCGGCAGAAGCTGCAGAATTCTGAATCGCTCTTGTCCCAGGATAACATCGAGCTTCTTGATAAGGTTGCGAAACGTGCCCCCCTTTGGGATGACAGTCCAGCCATTCTCGTCCAGTTTCTTCAGCGCAGGATCCTCGGGAGTTGAGAACTCTGCCTCGCAGGCTTCCCCGAACTGGCGAGGGAATGCAGTGTAGATGGAAGACCCGCAGCAAGTCCACGCGGAAGTGGTTTTGATTTTCACATCCCTGCCTTCAGGCCATTCAGCGCGCGCACCTCCTTCGGGGAAAAAGCATGCCTTCGCTAAAAAACTTCCGATTTGTACCAGCGGCAAGCGCACCTTGTGCAGTCCGGGCTTCACCTCTGTCATTGGGATGTCGCTCCATTCAATTGCCATTGCAGGTCTGCCTTCGTCAATGGACTCTATTATCTCGCGTCTACGAATCCTCGCACCGCCGAGAGAAGTGCGCAGAACAGCAGTTCCGCGGCGACCGGGACCAACGTCCAGAGTGAACGTCAGCGAGTCGCCACTGTGCGTCAGCAGGCTTGAACCCGGTGCGGGAGTCTGTTTCATGGTGCCTTAAAAAAGTCCTTTCTTGAAAACGTATCAACTGCTTGAATCGTATCAGAACCACATTATTGAAACAATAAATTTCTGCAATTATTCCCACAGACTACATTGTTTTCAAGGTTGATTGGAAAACAAGGGCGACAAACGCGCCGCCTATACTGTATAGGCTCACGAAATGGACAAACGCGTATTCACTAAGCTGTCTCGGCGGCAACTTTGCGAAATAGCAAGCCGAGTGTATAACATACCCCACACGACAAAGATGACACCAAACAATGAAGGTAAAGGATTGGGTTATGCGGGAGAATGACAAAAGTATAGGCGATGCAGTAGATATAGGCGATGCAGCGGAGTTCCGTTTCTACAATGTGACTCCGGTGTTTTTGGACAACTTGAAATTTGTAGTGGAAAACACTCGTAGAATCGTACAAGAGGTAGGACTAAAGCGTTTCGCGTTCTGTCTCAGCCTTCATCCGCAGGGAACTCCGGCGTCTGCACATGCGGACAGGTTGGTGGAAGCTTATCGATATCTTAGTAATGAACTGGCAGATGTAGATGGAATTGAACTTGGAATTCTGCTTCAAAGCACAATTGGACACGGCTGGAACGGCAAGATAAAACTTACGGATGAACCATGGCAGCGAATCGTCAGGCTGGACGGAGTTCCTTCACAGCGAATGTGTCCCTCCGACAAACGCTTCCGAGACTATGTGGTTAAAACTATCGGGAAACTTGCGTCACTCGATCCAACATTCTTTCTTGTGGACGATGATTTCGGCCTCAGAGACGGTGAATGTTGTTGTCCTGCTCATCTAGCAGAGCTAAACGCCACAATGAGTACCAGTTTCAAGAACGGGCAGGAACTAAAATCCGTTCTTGAAAAAATGCCATACTCAGACAAACTCAAGCGCACTTACGAAGAACAGCGTATAGAGACTTCTCGCATTTTCGCGCGTGAAATACGAGCCGAGATCGACCGGCACGCCCCTTCCATACGCTGTGGCTACTGCATGACTTACATGGGGTATGTATTTGCGGAGGAAATCTCTAAAATACTAGCAGGCGGCACCAAACCCTTTGTTCGAGTTGCAAACGCCTATTACTTGAACACCAGCACTCAGGCCATTGCCACGCTGCAAGGTGTGACCGGTAAGTCAGCCACAGCGGTCAACGGAATAGACGAAAGGATCGACGAAAGCGACACATTTCCGCAGACATTGCGTAGTGAAGGAGCTACGGCGATGCATGCGCATATCACAAGCGGTATTTTGGACGGTCTGAATGGTTCAAAACTTTGGATCGCAGACTTCAATAAACCTAATCCTGTCGCCGCCGCGCCATACGAACGTATTCTGCGAAAAAACCTGAATTTCTACGAAACGCTCCTTGACACAGTAAAAGGCGTCGCGTGGCAGGGTCCTGTCCAGCCCATTCCAGGCATTAAGAACAACTACGACCCACTCAACCCATCTGCCCCTTGCCAGCAGGCAGAATTCACAGGCAACATGCTGTGTCGCTTCGGAATCCCGTGCACATACGAAAGGTCTGAGCGCAAAGCTCTACGCATGATTGCGGGCGGCAATGTGGACTTCTTCACCGATGAAGAGATTTTAGAATTCTTCAAAGGCGGACTGTTGCTGGACTCTCTGGCTGCTTCAAAACTCGTTGCCCGTGGCTTTGCGCGCCACATTGGCTGCACTATTGATGATGACGATTTTTTCATCTTTTCGCGGGCGGTGGATACTCGATCGGGCGAATCTTCGCAGCGTATGATTGACCCATCCATGAAGAGGCTTGTGCCCACATCTCCGGACACTGAAGTATTGTTACGGCTTTATGCGGACGATCCCCGCGGAGATTCTGGCGAAGGAGTGTATGCGGGTGCTGGCGCAACGTTGTTTACAAATGAATTCGGCGCCCGCGTGGGTGTTACAATTTTGGGGCCGCAGATGCGTGGCTATAACATTCTGGCTCATGGGCAGCGCGAGCATATAGTCACAATGCTCGACAGTCTCAGCGAAGGAGGACGCATGGACATGATAGTTGAGACAGATCAGGATGTTTCAGCACGGTACGGGATCTGCCGCGATGGTTCCGCACTTCTTGCAGTGTTCAACGCCGGGATCGACCCGCTTGAGGCTGTTCAACTGCGTTCAACACACAAAATAAAGTCAGCGCTTCGGCTCGAATCAAGCGGATGCTGGAACCAGACCGCCGTAACGAGCACTGACAACGACCACTTCTCGATCTCCGAACGGTTGTCGACGTTCGAACCCGGCATATTCAAAATTACTTTCTGTTGAAAGATAGGCAATAAGCAAGCTCGAGCGGAATGATCAATCTCGCCCAGAAGAATTTAAGCTAAATTGACGCTTGAATTCTGCTATGCTTATAAGTTATACTCGTCTGCGTCAAGCGTTTGTTAGCGTTAAATTTTTTTAATTGCGGCGGGCGATGATCTTGCGGAGAGGTGGCTGAGTGGCCGAAGGCAGCGGTTTGCTAAACCGTCGTACTGGGTTAACTGGTACCGGGGGTTCGAATCCCCCCCTCTCCGCCATTTTATTTATAACCCACATGGAAGAATGAAAGCGTTTACCAAGATAGTCCTTATAATGGCAGCAGTTGTCGCGATCCCGTTTCTGCTTGAGCTGGTTGTAAGTTCCTACGATATAGCAACCAACCCTTGGACACTGCCGAACTCCGTGGTAGCGGAAGGCGGCTTCGTGCGGGAGGGAGCCAACAGGCGGGAGTTCCGAGAACCCCGTTTCAGGGCAAGGGGATTGCAGTTCTATTTTTTGGCGACAGACCTTCGGCCGGCGGAGGCTGACACTCTCACCGAAACCGTTACAGGCAAGATTACGTTCACAAGGGCTGGTCAAGAAGCCGGTTCATATAATTTCCGACTCTCTCCGCTACTGCGCAAGGAGATAGGATCGGTAGGAATTGAGGACAAAGGCGAAAGAGCAGGCGAGCTCAAGTTGCTTGACAAGACAACTGTCGAATGCCATATAGTGCCAGCCTCGGAATCAGACAAGACAGAAGCTTCAAGGTTAACCGGCATCGAACTGGAACAGGGTGAGGCTGTTAATTTGACTTTCGAATTCAACGAGAGGCTGCCACTCTCGTCCACCCTTAAATTCTCATATTCAAAAGCACCCGATTCGATCCTGCACGGCACTTTTCTTGGAGGCGTGTTGGATTACACCATCCTCCGCTAGCAAACAAAACACTTTGCTTAGACAGGCAAACATCCGCCATCGCTCACGGCACGCCTGCTACGTCAAACCACACCGGCAAATCGGGGTCATCGAGATCGCTCAGCACCCAGTAGTCCGTCTTCAACTGCGGGTTGAGATCGTAGGGCTCCAGTGTCAGCTCGAACGTGTCGCCGACCTTGCGCTCTTTGATCGGGAGCTTCCGACTGTCTAGAACAACCCATTGCGCGACGGCAACGACGTCACCCTTTAAATAGTCGATCATGCAAAAGCATATAAATCATTGATTGTCATGTTGTTACGTTGCTAAATATATGGTATTATATTGCAAGAAAGTGAAAAAC
>CAYOPG010000037.1:11873-20954 GCA_964405775.1 uncultured Lentisphaerales bacterium | reverse complement strand
TCCAGTCAAGTTACTTGCTTATCACAGTATGATTTGATAGAATCACTATCACACAGAGGATAAATGTCTTGACGCAGCACATACCCCAAAACAAAAATGAAAATTCTATTTGATGCGCGAACCGCTGTGCCTAAATTCCCCGGCATTGGTCGCTACTCAATCGAGCTTGGCGCAGCCTTGGCGAAAATTATGCCGCAAACTGGCGACGAACTAGTCCTGCTGGTAAACACCAACGGAAGAAGACTTTTCGACAAACTAGAAAATGCGTTTATAATTGAGACCGACGATATCCCTAATTCGCCCGTGTGTTCTCTTGCAATGATGTCGATAGCAAAGGAAGTCAAGGCCGACATATACCACACACCCAACAGGATATGCATGCCTCCAGCGTTTCTTCCGACTGTTTTGACAGTGCATGACTGCGCGCCTATACGATGCCCGTACGAAAACAGTCCGCAAGAGCGGATCGCCTTCACCACCTCCATGAAGTCTGCCCTCAAAACGTGCACAAGGGCGATCGCCGTCTCAGAGGCAATGCGAACTGATGTCGAGGAGCTGTTCCCAGAGGCCGTCGGCAAGATTTCTGTGGTTCGCCACGGTGTTGCAGACGCTTTCAAGCCTTCGGAACACCACAAACAGGAACTTGTAGCTGAAAAATATGGTTACTCGCGCCCTGCCCTGCTTTATATCGGCAACAATAAACGCCACAAGAATCTTATAGAACTGTTTAATGGATACGCCCGCGCTGAAAACATGATCCACGGCGTCGGACTTGTTCTCGCAGGTTATGGCTGCGTCCACTTGGCGAGACATAAACGCTGCATGACGGAGTTGGGCATAACCGATAAAATCACTTGGATCGGCGAAGTATTGGAGGAGGATCTTCCGGACGTGATAAGCTCAGCGACCGCATTTGTAATGCCGAGCCGCTACGAAGGTTTCTGCCTTCCTATCGCCGAGGCGATGGCATGCGGTACGCCTGTGGCGTGTTCTGATATTCGAGAGTTTCACGAGGTTGCAGGCGACAGCGCCACCTATTTTCAGGCCAGCGACCCAGAATCCATTGCTCAGGCGATTGTGACCGTCGTGAACGATAACATCGTGCGGAACCGCAATCGCGCTTCCGGTTTAGAACGGGTGCAACAATACAATTGGGACACCGTAGCACGCGAAACCATGGCGGTGTATAAGCAAGCGCTATCACAATTCCAAAGAACTCCAGTCGGCTAATAGCTTATTATGAAACAAAAATTCGTGCTGATTATCTCATTAGCTGTCGGTTTGCTAGCCGGCATACTATCCTATTCGTGGATCAATTCAAAGAACGAGGAGTTCAAACGCGAATATGACCGCATAGTCGGGAAAGGCAAGAAAAACGTGCTTGCATCAGTAGCTGCCATTCCATTGGGAACTGTAATCCAGACATCGGATGTCGTGTTCATGCCCATCGACATCAATTCCGTAACTGATGACCACATTCTTGAGAAAGACGCCACGCGCATAATAGGCCGCAAACTTACGCGATCTGTAGGTCCGCTCACTCCCCTCCTCTGGATGCACTTCGATGGCGGCCGGCATGGTGTACGCACTCTAGCAGATGACATACAACCGAGTATGCGCGCCGTTTCAATCCCCGTGTCAGGTGCATCTGGAGTGTCTGGAATGCTTCGTCCAAATGACACTGTCGACGTGCTTGGATCATTCGTTCTCCCTTCGGAAACAAGCGATGTCAAAGAGGCGGAAATGGTCACTTTTACAGTACTCCAAAACGTTACAATTCTCGCTGTTGGCGATAAAACGAACCAGTCACTGGAAGATTCCCGCGGCGCGGGCAGCTACGGCACTGTCACGCTTCACGTGACACCGCGCGAAGCCGAGGTTCTCGTTTTCGCACAGCAGATGAAGGGCAAGCTGTTCCTTACTCTGCGCAACCCGTCAGACGTGTATTTCGAGGAGGAATTGCCGCGCATCGATTTCAACCAGATCGAATCCGAACTGCAAGGCCTAAACGAAATCCGTCAAACAAAGATCCGAAACATCCGCCGAACAGCACCTTGATCCGACGCCTATGACAACAATCTTGATAAGCAAAGAGGGCGTTGCACCTGTCCGAATGGAGCTCGAAGATGGCGTTTACACAATTGGACGCAGCGACCGATGCCGGATTCTTCTTCCTGACCAGATTGTCGGAGAGCGACATGCGATCCTCACTGTCACTAACGGCGGTTGCAGTATTGATGATTTCGGTTCCAGTAGCGGCACTTTCGTAGATTCAATCAAGATTAGTGGAGAGACGGCAGTCCCGCACGGCTCTCCAATAACAATCGGCCCCTATACGCTGACCTTAGAATCTCCAGCCACCCCTGAGCAGCCTGCGGATGCAGCCGTGTCTGTACCCCCGCTTTCCAAGCCTGAGGAGATTCCAGATGAGGTTAATGAGGAAGATGACGACGTGAACAGTAATACGTTCTCAGTCTACTCCGACTCCACTTCCTCCCCTGCCCCGCCACCCAGCATACACGATCCAAACGCCGAAATCAAACGGTCCATTAAACAGCAGATCCACCGTGAACTTGTTGAACGGCTTGACATCAAACGGCTCTCAGCTTCTCGCATAGACGCCGACCAACTCCGAGGCAAAGCTCGCGAAGTCGTCAACTCCATAATGGGCGAAATCCGCGCAAAACTCCCCTCCTCTGTGAATCCCGAAGAGCTTGGAACAGAGATAATCAACGAGGCTATAGGTCTTGGGCCACTTGAGAATTTCCTGGCCGACGATACAATCACCGAAATAATGGTTAATGGGCAAGACAAGATATTCGTCGAAAGAAACGGCAAAATTGAATATACCGGACAGGCTTTCATGGACTCCAATTCCGTCATGGCCACTATAGAGCGCATTGTCGCGCCGCTAGGCCGGCGCATTGATGAAAGCCAGCCATACGTTGATGCCCGTCTGCCAGATGGCTCACGCGTCAACTGCATAATTCATCCGCTCTCTCTGGTCGGCCCGTGCATGACGATCCGCAAGTTTCCGAAACGACAGCTCTTCGATAAAGACTTGTTCCAAAAGGGGACGTTTACCCCCGCGATGGCGCGTTTTTTGGAAGTTTGTGTCAAGATGCGCAAAAACATCGTAGTTTCGGGCGGTACCGGTTCCGGTAAAACGACGCTCCTCAATGTGCTTAGCAATTACCTCCCCCACGATGAGCGCATCGTAACGGTCGAAGACTCCGCGGAACTCCGGCTAAACCAGCCGCATCTCGTGCGGCTTGAATCCCGCCCCCCCAACATTGAAGGCAAAGGTGCGATAACGATCCGGGATCTGGTTCGCAACTGCCTGCGCATGCGTCCGGACCGGATCATCGTCGGAGAATGCCGTGGCGGCGAGGCTCTAGACATGCTGCAGGCTATGAACACAGGCCATGACGGATCTCTTACGACGGTACACGCCAACGCTCCGCGCGATGTAATTTCGCGTCTGGAAACGATGGTGCTCATGTCCGGCATGGAGTTGCCCTCGCGTGCGATTCGAGAGCAGATCGCATCGGCCATAGATATAATCGTGCATGAATCGCGCTTCAGCGATGGTTCGCGCAAGGTCACCTGCATATCAGAAGTAGTCGGTCTTGAGGGCAACCAAATCACTATGCAGGATCTTTTTGTATACAAACAAACCGGCATCTCGACAAAAGGCAAAGTTCTGGGTAATTTTGAGGCTACTGGCGCTGTTCCGACCTTCTACGGAGATCTCGCTGTACGCGGCCTGGATCTAGACATAGCCATGTTCCAACCGCCACAGCAGCAGAAATAGATGCTAAAATACACCCTTCGCAGACTTTTGCAATTGATCCCCACGTTGATCGGAGTGACGCTTCTGGCGTTTATATTCTTCAACGTTGTCAACGGCTCGCCCGCCATGCAGGAACTGGGCAAGAATGCTAGCGCACAGGCAATCGCCGAGTACGACAGAATGCACGGCTACGATTTACCCCTCTATCAACAGTACGGCAATTTCTTGCTTGACCTGGTCAGCGGCGATCTCGGGATCTCACTCGAATACAAACAGCCGGTCTGGACCGTGTTGCGTGAAGGCGTCTGGGTGTCACTCGCTCTTACAGTTCCCATACTTGTTATAGGAACCTTGCTGGCCGTGCTTGTCGGTCTTGTGTGCGCAGCCAGTGCGGGCAGGCTGGTCGACAAGGCCACTCTTGCCGCGACCACTGCGCTCATGAGTATCAACTACGTGATCTGGGTAACTGCGGGGCAATATTTCTTCGCTTATAAACTCAAGCTGTTTCCAGTCTGGGGCTTTGAGAACTGGACATACCTCTGCCTCCCCGTGCTTATAGGAGTAATAAGCGGTCTTGGCACAGATGTACGGTTCTACCGCACAGTCATTCTAGATGAGATCAGCCGTCCACATGTCCGCACCGCCATTGCAAAAGGGCTTCCACGCAGCGTCGTACTCCTCCGCCATGTCCTGCGTAACAGCCTTATACCTATCGTTACAAACGTAAGCCTCTCTGTACCATTTCTTTTTGCGGGCAGTATTCTATTAGAGAGTTTCTATGGCATTCCGGGCCTCGGTGGAATCGGCCTGAACGCGGTCAATTCATCGGACGCGCCTATGGTCCGGGCTGTAGTTATAATTGGCGCCCTACTCTATCAGCTATCCAACCTTCTGACCGATCTGGCCTACGCCTGGCTCGACCCTCGCGTCCGCCTCTCAAACGCCTAGCAACCATAGCGATAGAAAATCAATGAACGTAGAAAAGTCAGATTTATTGACCCTTCGGGAATTGGCTCGGCGTTACGCGGAAGTAGCAACTCTTGAGGTGCAGACAGAGCGGATCTCTAGATATGAGGCAACCAACTCTCTCGAGACAGTCCGCCCTGTGCTTCTGATCGATGAAGTTCCCTGGGGCGAGATAGACGACATTTCACTCGTCAACACATGCTCTCCTGATTTGGCATGGATAGAGACCGGGCTTCGACGGACTCTGTATCAATGGAAGCATTTTCCGGTCGATCTTGTGGTGTCGCCGGTGTTCCGAGTCGGTAAACGGATCAAGTACACAAAAGGCATTGGACTGGACGTCAAGGAAAGACAGATAAAAGGGGAAAGCGGGACTTACGTCTCTTCACATTCATACGAAGACCAGCTTGCGACGGAAGAGGATCTTGAAAAACTTCACGAACCGGAATTTGAATACGACCGCGAGTCCTCTGAAGAGGCACTGGCAGTGGCTGAAGAAGTTTTCGACGGTTTGATGGATGTGGAACTGACAGGTGTTGAATACCTGTCTGGCGAGATATGGGACGACATTGCCCGCTATCGCGGGCCTGAGAATTTGCTGCTCGATTTGGCTATTCGGCCGGAATTCATGCATCGTATCGCTGAAAGCTTCATGAAAATAATAGAGAGCAAGTTTAAACGCTTCGAGGAATTGGGATTGCTTGGCCACAGCCCATTGCGTTTGCACTGCACTGCCGGCGCAACTCGCGAGCTTCCAGCGGATGATTTCGACGGCAGCCATGTCCGCAGAAAAGATGTCTGGGGGCGATGTTCAGCCCAGATATTCGGTTCAGTTTCGCCAGAGATGCACGATGAATTCGACCTGGCGTACAACCAGCGTCTATTCAGCGATTGTGGCTTGCTTTATTACGGTTGCTGCGAGCCGCTTGACCGCAAAATAGATATCCTGCGCAAACGTTTTGCAAATCTGCGCAAGATATCCATAACCCCATGGGCAAACATCCAGCGCGCCGCCGACAACATTGCGGGCGACTTTGTCCTGGCTGCAAAACCAAACCCAGCGTTTGTGGCGACGTGTCACTTCAACCCCGCACCTGTCGAACGTGAGATCGCGGCATATTGTGAAGCATGCATAAAGAACAACACGCCGCTTGAATTCGTGCTCAAGGATGTAAGCACAATAGCCAACAAGGCAGAAAACCTCACGCGCTGGGCGGAAACGGCCAGCGCTGTAATTGACCGCTACTACTAAATCCAATAACATAGAGACAATAATGGCAGTTTCAATTTCAATACGCAATCTTGTAAAAAACTTCGGCTCAACAAAAGCGCTGGACAACGTCAATCTTGAGATAGAACCAGGCGAGCTATTCTTTCTTCTTGGCCCGAGCGGATGCGGAAAGACAACGCTTCTACGCCACATCGCCGGATTCTACACTCCGGATGAGGGGAAAGTGTTTATTGACAACGAAGACGTTACCAATGTTCCCCCTCACAAACGCGACACTGGGATGGTCTTTCAAAGCTACGCACTGTGGCCGCACATGACTATAGCTGAAAACGTCGCTTTTGGTCTTCAAATGCGCAAGCTAGCCAAGGACGATATAAACAAACGTGTGCAAAAAGCCCTTGAGATGGTGCGGATGCAAGACCGCGCCAATTCCAAGCCCAATCAGCTCTCCGGCGGCCAGCAACAGCGTGTCGCGCTTGCACGCGCCATTGTGGTGGAACCTAGATGCCTCCTGCTCGATGAGCCTCTTTCAAACCTGGATGCGAAATTGCGTCTCGAAATGCGTGTCGAAATCCGCCGTATATGCAAGGGCGCGGGACTTACCGCCGTCTACGTCACACACGACCAAAAAGAGGCACTATCGATTGCGGACCGCATTGCCATTATGAGGTCCGGCGTCGTTGAACAGACTGGTACCCCCATTGAAATCTACCGACGCCCTCGCAGCACCTTCACTGCTTCTTTCATAGGCGAAACAAATTTTCTACCCCCAAATTTTTTCGGTCAGGCATACGATCCCGGCAATGCGATACAACTTAGTGTGCGGCCAGAGACGGTGCATATCGACGACGACCCCGCGCCTCCTGATGCCTTGCACTTCGAGGGCAGGCTTCACGGCACGGTTTATCTTGGAGAAACGGCCCAACATCTAATGGATGTCGTGTCATCCGACGGAAAAGCTGTTACCATTACGGTGTTCCAGCTCAATCCGGAAATTCTCGTGCGTGAGGAATCCCGCAAGGTCTCCGCATGGATCAACCGCAAAGACATTGTTGCTCTAGACGAATGAAAAAGGAAGGCACTTCCCAGAGGCTAAAGCAATTCGCCATCATTGCTGGCGCCGTAATCATTGTGGCTCTGCCATTTATGTTCCGCAAGGAAAAGCCCACCGGTAAATGGAAGAGCGGAGACCCTGAACTTGTCATCGTGTCGCCGCACATTGCCGTGATACGCGACGAATTCGAGCAGGGGTTCTCAAAATGGCACAACGAACATCACGGATCCCCAGTAAGGATCGACTGGCGCGCTATAGGCGGCACCACCGAAATCATGCGTTACATCGCAGGCGAGTTTACCGCATCTTACCGGGCATACCGCAGACGCGAAGGCCTGCCATGGCCTGAAGGCGCCGCCTCTGCCGCGCTTGATAAGCGCCCCCCTAAAGACACCGCCATGCTGGAAATCTGGAATGATTTTCGTGCCCATGATGATCCAGAAAAATATGGGATCATGATAGACCTCTTCTTTGGCGGCGGCACCTACGATCACTCGACAGCAGTGCGACAGGGACTAACAGTCGCGCCTTGGTCTGAAAGCGAAGTTCCTCTCGGAATTATCACAGATCACGATGGAGTCGAGATGATTCCTGAGGGTCTGGGAGGCGAAGTTTGGCGATCTCCGGTCTTCTACAGCTCCGTCCTTTCAGGCTTCGGAATATGCTCAAATCCAGACCGCCTGCGTGAACTCGGCGTCGACAAGAAACCCTCCACTTGGCGAGATCTTACCAACCATCGGTTTTTCGGCGAACTCGGTGTAACAGACCCAACCAAATCTGGTTCTATCGCAAAGGCATACGAAATGATCATACATTCGGAATGCCGCGACACGGTCATGGGATCCGGCTGGACGCCAGAACAGATCAATACATTTGAGGAAGCAATCTCGTTGGCAAAATTGCCGCCAGGCGTCATGCCAGAAGGTGTGCCTCAAAAGTATCAGGCGGACATGGAGGCGGGATGGTTACGCGGCATTCGCCTCGTGCAGATCATTGGTGCAAACGCCCGTTATTTCACAGATGGATCTGGCAAGGTCTCCGTCGATGTATCTTCAGGAGATGCTGCGGCTGGAATATCAATCGACTTTTACAGCCGTGTTCAGGCGGAAGTAACAAAGGTTGGCGACGCGGTGCGTCTGGACTACGTCACTCCTCTCGGTGGATCCAGCATAAGCGGGGATCCAATCAGCCTGCTTCGTGGTGCGCCACACCCGGAGGTGTCACGCCGGTTCATAGAATTTGTCCTTTCAGAAGACGGACAAAAACTCTGGAACTACCGCCCGGGCACTCCCGGAGGTCCAGCCAAATCCGCACTGCGACGTCTCCCTATCCGCCGCGATTTCTATACAGACACCGAACATAATGACGTGCAACGGCGTGCCAAAGAACACGCCAGATACACCTCGGACAACTTGTTGGATCCGGAGGTAGACGCCTATCACCTCGCCGACTCTTTCGAATACCAGCAACGCTGGACCTCGCCTCACTTCGGTTTCTTCCGCCAGCTGATCCGTGCCATGTGCATGGATTCAGGAATTGAACTGCGTGCGGCATGGCAGGCGATAATTGAAACGGGTGGCCCGGAAAACAACCCCGAAGCTATGGAGCTTCTTGGTCGTATGCCTGACACACCTCTGCCAATCACGTGGGAAAACGCTGGCCGCATCGTGTCGGAATACGACACTATGGACTACATGCGTGAATGGGTGATTTTCTTCCGTGAATCCTACAGGGAGGCAGAGGCAGCGGCGCGTACACGAGCAAAGCGCTGACACACACTTCATAAACGAGCGCTAACCTAACCGCAAAACCGCGCATAACGCCGTAGCCACCTACATTGCTTTCCATGTCAATTTATGCGATAATGGAAGGCATGAAATCATATCTTCTTCCATCTCTCCTTGCCGCAGACGCGGGCAAGCTTGCCGATGAGATCAAACGAGCCGAAGACGCGGGCGCTGATGCATTGCATCTTGATATAATGGACGGCGCATTTGTACCCAATCTCAGTTTCGGCCCCCATATCGTGGCAATGGC
>CAYOPG010000037.1:0-11773 GCA_964405775.1 uncultured Lentisphaerales bacterium | reverse complement strand
TGGACGGCGCATTTGTACCCAATCTCAGTTTCGGCCCCCATATCGTGGCAATGGCGAAAAAGGTGACGTCAATGCCTCTCAACGTCCACCTGATGCTCCATCGTCCAGACCTATTTATAAAGCCGTTTGCCGATGCCGGTGCTGACACGATACAGATTCAGGTTGAATCTTCAAGTCTCGTCTCAGAAACACTGGGTAAAATCAGAGCGCTGGGAGTTGCGCCGGCTATCGTGCTAAATCCGGAAACTTCATACGAATCCGCCCTTCCCTACCTGTCCCTCGTCGACGAATGCCTGCAAATGACCGTCTATCCTGGTTACGGTGGCCAAAAATTCAAGAGCGGGCCGCTCGCGAACGTCCGAGCGCTACGCACTGCCGCCAATGCCGCAGGCAAGTCCGATTTCAGAATTATGGTCGATGGCGGCATCGACCGCAATTCAATAGCCGCATGCGCAGAGGCTGGGGCAAACGCTTTCGTGGCAGGCACCGCGCTCTATTCCAAGGCTGATATGAAGGCCGAAATAAACTACTTCCGAGCTCTGATCTCTGGGATCCAAAAATAAACACGCTTCTCAATCATGCTGGCACACATTCGAAATTTCTGCATTATAGCCCACATCGATCACGGCAAGTCCACTCTCGCAGACCGCATACTGCAGCTCACGCAGACCGTCGACGACAGAGTCTTCCAGAATCAGCTCCTTGACTCAATGGATCTTGAACGCGAGCGCGGGATAACGATAAAATCACATCCAGTGTCGATGAGCTATAAGGCTATTGACGGCGTGACTTACCTGATAAACCTCATAGACACCCCGGGCCATGTTGACTTTTCGTACGAAGTATCCAGATCAATGGCTGCCTGCGAAGCCGCAATACTGCTCGTAGACGCCGCACAAGGCGTGCAGGCACAGACCGTCGCCAACACTTACCTAGCTTTGGAGAATGATTTGGAAATCATTCCGGTCCTCAACAAAATCGATCTTCCCAGCGCGGACGTCAAAGGCGTGAAGCATCAAGTCGAAGAGGCTCTTGCGATACCTATGGACGACTGCGGCATGGTCTCTTCAAAGACAGGACAGGGCGTCCCTGAGCTCATGGAGATGCTGATAAAAAAAGTCCCGCCACCCAAATCGGAACACCCCGAAGGACCGCTTCGTGCAGTAGTTTTCGACAGCGTTTACGATGTATACCGCGGGGTCATCGCATACGTGCGCATAGTAGACGGAACGATCAAGACCGGGGACAATATAGTCTTCATGGGAACCAATGCCACAACACAGGTCAAGGAGGTCGGAATCTTCTCCCCACAGATGAAGCCCACCGCCTCGCTCTCCGCTGGCACGGTCGGATACATTGTCGGCACCATCAAGGATCCGAAGGAAATCCGCTGCGGTGACACCGTAACCACCAAAACGGCTCCCGCCACCGAGGCTCTGCCCGGCTTTCAGGAAATACACCCGATGGTCTTCGCCGGTCTGTACCCCGTCTCAACCGACGAATATGAAAAAGTCAGAACCAGCCTTGAGAAACTACAGTTAAACGACTCCGCATTCACATGGCACCCGGAAAGCTCCGTAGCACTGGGGTTCGGCTTTCGCTGCGGATTCCTCGGTCTCCTCCACATGGAGGTAGTGCAAGAGCGTCTGCGGCGGGAATTTGAATGCGACATCATATCGACCCACCCTGCCGTAGTTTACAGGCTTCACTACCGCACTGGCAAAGTTGAGGAGATCGACAACCCGATCCGTATGCCAGATCCCACCGAGATAGAATCCATCGAAGAGCCGATGATCAAGGCAACAATCATCACCCCTTCTGAATATATCGGCGACATCATGCGCGTCGTCATCGAGCATCGTGGCATAGTCGAAAAGACTGACAGCCTCGACGGAGTCCGAGTGATCCTGACATGCATCCTCCCTCTTAACGAAATCCTGATAGATTTCAATGACACTCTCAAAAGTGTTTCGCGTGGCTACGCCTCGATGGACTACGACCACTACGGCTACCAGACGAGCGATATTGTACGCATGGATATACTTCTGAACTCGGAGCCGGTAGATGCTTTTTCCTGCATGGTACACAAAGACCGCGCCGTAGCCCGTGGCCGCCAGATCTGCGATATACTCAAGGAGGTCATACCGCCACACATGTTCAAGATTCCGGTTCAAGCGGCGATCGGGCGCACAATTATCGCGCGTGAAGACGTGCGAGCCTTCCGGAAGGACGTCACCGCCAAACTCTATGGCGGCGACGTCACGCGCAAGCAGAAGCTGCTCAACAAACAGAAGGAAGGCAAGAAACGCATGAAGCAATTCGGCACCGTCAACGTGCCGCAGGAGGCATTCGTCGCCGTACTGCGGAACAAAACGGAGGAGTGATGAGGCCCGCTTTCATAGCCGCCACAGCGTCTGCACGCCGACACCGCATATTAAAAGACATTGGGGTGGAGTTCGAGATATTCGTGCCGGATTGCAACGAGATCAACGACGATTCCGATCCTGTCAAGACCGTCTGCACCAACGCCCTCGCCAAGCATGACGCCTGTCGAGAACTCAAGCCCGATGCTTGGATACTGGCGGCGGACACGGTCGTGGCAGTGTCAGGACTCTGCCTCGGGAAACCAGTCTCAAAAGACAGAGCTGTCGACATGCTGATGTCGCTCTCAGGGAAAACACATCTCGTTTTCACAGGCGTGGCAATGTCCAGACCCTGCCACAAAGTCGATGTGCGAGTTGCCGCATCCTCGGTGACATTCCGAAATTTCGATTCAGCAACAGCGGCAGAATATCTGTCGATAGCCCAAACCCACGACCGCGCCGGCGCGTACGACATCGATGCATGTGGGGACATGATCATAGATTCATACAGCGGCTCGCGCACTAATATCATGGGGCTTCCAGACGGAATTGTGCACGATTGGCTTACAGCAAATGGTTATGGATTGAAACATGAGGTATTAGTTAAATGAATGCAATTGTCGGTTTTATTCGTAAACTACCAACAGTATTCGCCACTGGATTCGGACTCGGCTACGCACCGATTGCGCCAGGCACGTTCGGCGCGCTGATAGGATGCCTGATAGTGTGGACTTTTACGATCCACCTTCCAGAGCTCTGGATGCAAATCGTGGCTTGCGCGTTGCTGACGCTCGCCTGCATACCTGTATGCACTTACGCGGAAAAGGATCTCGGTGGAGAAAAAGACAACGGTAAAATCGTAGCCGACGAATATCTCACCTTCCCTATATGCATGTTGGGAATGTACGGACTCTGGCAGAAGTATTGGTGGCTTATGCCGATGTGCTTCATTGTAAGTCGCATCATGGACATCGTTAAGCCTTTCCCTGCATATCGTCTTCAGTTGCTTCCTTCTGGACTCGGCATTACTATTGACGACTTTGTCTCCTCTCTCTACGCCCTTGCCGCGAATTGGCTGCTTTTCACAGTGATCACTGTTTAAATCATCTGGCGCAGGGGCGTCATAGTCTATGAAACAGCCTGAAACAACTGAGCTTGACATAGCGCCACTAATCGCGGCAGACCTCCGTAGAGGAAATTCTGTGCGATTCATGACACAAGGCGGCAGCATGGAGCCATTTCTCAAGGCCGGCGACTACGTGGTTGTAGAGGCGTTCAAATCTGGGCATGGCGGCACCAAGATCCCTAAAAAGGGCGCCGTAATGCTGTATGAAACTCGATCTGGCGCACTACGCCTCCACCGCTTCACGCGAACAACGAGTGACAACAACGGAACAAAACTTCTCCGCTTTCGTGGCGACACCCCCAGTTACCCAGTCGAGCTTATAAAACCCGAACAGGTTCTCGGAACACTTGTCTCCCGGGAACGAGACGGTCGAATCTCAAAAGCAAACAACTTTTCATCAAGGATGTTCGGGCTTTATGCCTCAAAGATCCGCAACAGACTGCAACGCAAAAAAGCTACACTGCCACAGCCGGAAACCGCCGAAACCATTCGCATCATAACCGTGGCGTTGCGAGAAACTCTCCGTGAGGAAGAGCTGTCATCCCAAGGGAGACCCCCCCCTCCCCGACTGGCCCATTTGGCACTCCGACAAGGCGTTCTGGCAATCTGCGCGGAGGCGTTGATCAAGAAATATCCTGATGCTGAGTCAGAAATTCGTGTTCTAGCCCGATCGCAGGCGTTCGAAGCAGAAAACAACCGCAAATTCATAGCAGAAGCAATTCGTGCACTATCGGCTGCCGGAATAGATACTCTAATAGTCAAAGGCCCAGCCACCGGCGCGCTCGCATATTCGAGCCCCGCTCTTCGTCCGTACGATGACGTCGACCTCCTGCTATCCGGTGAAAAGCGTCGGCGTGCCCCCGCGGTACTTGAGAGCCTCGGCTGGCGCAATATCCGCAACGGGCCGAAGCTTGCAAGGTCACACCTACTTCGCACCACAGAGGACATTGCATTCGTACACCCGAATTGCACAGTCGGCGTTGACATTGTGCACCCTGAAGGAATACTATGCGATGCCGCTCCACGCTCCGGTAGTCGAATCGAATTCGAAGTCCACGACGCTCTTGCATTTGCGCCCTCTAAAACGGAACACTTTCTCTACTGTGCGGCTCATGGCGCCAAACACGGATTTTCACGTCTGATCTGGCTGGCAGACATGGACCGACTAGCCTCTTCTTTCACGTCTTCAGACTGGGCGGTAGTGGTCGCACTTGCGAAAGAGCGCCGCCTAACACGAGTGCTTGCGCTTGCCTGCGCCATGGCGGAAGAGATGTTAGGCATGCCGCAACCACCTGAAGCGCAAGGACGTTGGCGCGGCAGTGCGTGGCTCGAAGGGAAAGTAAGGGCATGCCGTGACCGTGGGGCAGAAATTTCAGAGACCTGGCGGTGGTGGCCAGGTCTTCTCGATACTTCGTGGCAGCGTATCAGAAACTCCGTACGCTGGCTTTTCGTGCCAACTGGAGTCGACCTGCGAGCTTGTTTGCTCCCCCTGTGGGCACACGGCGCATATTATATTCTGCGTCCTGTGCGCCTTATGATCCGTCTATTAACACGCTCCGGCATGCCCGAACATGAATGGCTAGATGATCCCCAAAACGATACCGAAGAAATATAAGAGCTCGGGTTTTCGTTGTCTGCTCGAACTTCGAATTAGCTCAGACGACAATAGAAATTGCGTACCGTTAACAAAGAAGGTTTTCTGATGTATTCACCCACTCTGCAAAATACTCGGCGGCAGACGATGATTTCTGGAATGAGAAATTAAACGCAGGCACTGAGGACAGAAGGTCATCAAGGGCATTTATACCCCGGTCGGATAGTTCTTTGTTTTGCCAATCTACTGAAATCAACGGCAACATGCGCGGCAATGCTTCCGCTGATGTTATTTGACGGATATTATTTTCTTTGGATTGTTCCAAAAAAACAAGCCCCGCCAGTGGAGCCGTGCGACGGCGTGAGATTTCAGCCGAACTGAACCAGGGAGTCCCAGACATGATCCATCCACCTTCAACAGGACGGCATGACACACGTTCATCACAAACCACACTTTCTGGAAGATACTCTTCAAGCAATCCAGAAAACGTGCTTTTACCTATGCCAGATTCTCCTAAGAAAAGAAACCCTTTACCTGAAATCTCCGCACCCGCCGAATGAATCAAAAGCCCGCCGCGTAGCAACAGACAGAGCAGAGCGACGTTGAACCACAACGATCGCGGCGGCGCCTCAGATGAATCCACACCCAATAAATGGCGCACTGTGCCGCGTTCGCCATTCACCTCCATCCATGGGAATGCAGACTCGCCGGGTTGCCGTTGAAGCACGGAAAAAGGAGACACGTAAAAGACACTCGGAATGGAGTCGCCGACAGCTCCTGCACCGCATACTTCGCAAGACTTCGGCAAAATCCGAAATCCCGTCATAAATTCAATCCAGCCGGCTTCCAATCCGTCAATAGAACTGCCCGCGGACATCCCGATGGCCAAGGGACGTCGGTCAATAAGCGCAACCGCCAAGGTCGCACTCGTAAGTAGCGGCAGGGTTTGTGGAGTTGTGGCAGCCGCTTCCGAGAACCTCCCGTGGGCGTACCTTGACGCCTTTCAGAACAGGTTTAGCGTATGGCTTTTTGTTTTTTTGCTTGTTTTGTTTTTTCATTGTCGTTATTTCCACTTGTTCTTTAAATCCCGCGTCTCTGAGGATTCAACCACTAGGTCGCGCCGGAGCGAAGATCAAATCGTAAATTTGGTATTATGCCTTTTTTCCCGTTCTTTTGCAAGAGCGCATCGGTATTGCGACACGCCAAGTTCATCTCCGGAGTCCAGCCGAGCGGCTGGTGGGCAGTTCTGGCAGAACGGGAACGCCGAACAGCCGGAGCAAACGTGGTTTTCAGGAAACGGGTGCCGCTCCATATCTTCTTTAAGCCGCATCCAAGCCTCGCCAACAGACGATCCTCTCAGCGCCTGTGAGATGTGGCTGGCGGTGAGACACGGATGCAGGTTCCCCCAAGGCGACAAGTACGCCGATCTTTCTGCCGCGCCGCAGGAGTAAAGCTTGTTTCGTTTGAAGGTCGCCAGGCGCTTTTTCTCATGCTCCCATGCACCGGGATCAGACCCGCCGTAGTTCTCCTCTATTTCAGCGAGCAGCTCCGGCGGAACACGTAGTGAAGCCATGTCGATATGTCCCATGAACGCTCCCATCAACTGGCCATCCAGGCGGAAACTGCCGTCGCCGAGCGTGGATGCCAAACGCTTGATGGCACCGATTTGACCGGCGTTCCCACGCATGACGATAGTCTTGATCCGCACCCGCAACCCCGCTTTTTCCAATGTGCGGATACCTGCAATTGCCGCATCGAAACTGCCAGGACTGCGCATCATCGCATCGTGCGTCTCGGCGTCCGCCCCGAGGATCGTGACCTCTATCCAATCCGGCGGCATATCCTTGAGAAAAGCGGCTTTGCGTTCGTCAACAAGCGTGGCGTTCGTGAAGAGCATGCGTCGGATTCCCTCCTCCGCGATTGCCGCCCAGATTTCCTCGAAGTCGCTCCTCAAAAATGGCTCCCCGCCTGTGACTGTGCAGTTGAGGCATCCGGATTTCGCAAACTGCCCGAAGAACTTGCGGATTTCTGGAACAGTCAACTCGGGAGGCGCACCCTCGCAGGCGCCCTCGGCATAACAATGCACACAGGCGACATTGCATCGGTACGTCACGGCGTACATGATGGAGGAAAGCTCGCCGCTTGCCGAGATTCCCGGGATCAGCCTTTCGAAGAACTCGTCTGAATCGATCCTGATCAAAGAACATCCTCCACCACTGCCAGCCCTTGTTCGATCAAATCCCCGACTAGCTCCGCGAGGTCGCCCTCGACATCGTGCTCTTCGCGCACTTCGAATTCCTCGCATACGGCGTCAATGAGTTCCTTGAGCGTTTTCGCCTCCGAAAGTGAATCCCATACCTTAGCCCCAACTTCGTCGAGGATGTAGAGCAATTCGGCGTCGAGCGTCTTGCCGGAGCGAATCGGCACTAGCAGATGCTCCCCGGCCACATGGCGCAGCACGGCGTCAGACGTTCGCTTGTAGCGTCGCGGTTTTTCAGTCTCGTGAGTGCTGCCGTTTTGTGTGTTATTTATTTTCATGCCTTGGTGCATTCCTAGCGCAAGATGATTGCTGTCCCCGTCCACGCGGGTCGGAGATCCATCGCGGGGTCTCCGAGCAGCAATGTCGTTGATATAAGCCACTGCGTGTTGCCGTGCTCGCGCAGAGCCGAGAGGCCGTCAAGGACAGCCTCCCCTATATGACGCCGTTCCCCGACGGCTTCGGCGAACGCGTCGGCGATGACGCCTCCCTGAACTTCGTAAGAGATGGACGTTGGCGCCAACACCGCCGCCATTCCGCCCTCGGTATCGTACAACAGACGGGCGCCGAGGTAAGCGTGCAACGTCTGGGCTTGAGTCAGGTAAGGCTTGAACATTTCGTTCAGACCGCATGTCGTCCCGATCATAATGCCCGCCCTGCTTTTGTTATTCAGGGTGGCAACTTCTTCGGGTTTCAGATAGGCCACGGGCTCGTCCCCGATTATGCCCGTGTTGGCATGGCCAAAATACCCGGTGAGCCATACCCCGGAATTAAGTCTGGGGAACCATGCGTTTCGGATGTGTTGGCGTTTGTACGTTTCATCCCCGGTCTCAGGCTCGGATATGAGCAGCGAGTCTACCCCGCGCGGAAGCAGCGCTCGCCAGTCCCCTGCGTGGGTGTTGAAATGCCATATACCTTCGGACAAGTCCGCGACAGCGAGCGCGTTGGTGCGGGCGTTGCGGGTGGCATCGTAAACAAGCGTCTTGTTCACGATGCGCGCGAGTTCAACGGCGTTGTGCGCAGGCAGACGACCGATGGAAAGCTCGGGCACCTTATCCCCGTCGAGATCGGCCAGAAGATTGTCCGATGCAACAAGCATTTTGCCTGAAGGCGCTCCCGAATACGGTATTTCCATTATCGCGGGTGCCACGTAGCTGGGCTGCCAGCTCTGGTCAAATGCCTTGAAGTAGTCGTAATGCCCCCAACCGACGATGAGCAGCATTGAGGGCTTTATGTTCCAATCGCGTGAGTGTCGGATGAAATCAAGCAACGCATAAGGCGAGAAGCGTCCGTGGTTGTAGTGGCGGTACAGATCCGCCGTTGTTATGACGCCCACCCGCAATCCCTGCGACCGGCGCAAGTCCAGAAGAGGCTGCAATGTCGGCAGGAAGGCCTCGGGGGAGACGACCATGTAGTCTATTTCATGCTCCGTGCCCACCCATGGATCTGCTGCAACACCTTCGATTGTTTCTGGCACCTTTCCAACCGACGCCACCAAGACATTGGAGACGCCCGCCGGCGCGGTGAATGCGTATTGCCAGAGGCCGTTGGTTGAGAGGCTTACAGCCACCCCGACAAGGCGTTCCGGCTGGAAGCCGGGCGAAAGAGAATAAGCGGAGGCATCCGCTATGGAAAAGCCCCCAACCACCACATCCTGACCGGATGCATCGAGATTCGCAAGGAGCATATCGTCACGCGCTGCCATCTCTCGGCGGTACTGGACGGTCAGAGAGTCGATAATATAAACTGAACGCAACGCGCCATTCGTCCCTTTGATTGAAAGCTTGAGGTCGTTGGCATCGTCCAGCAACACCTGCGGAACATCGAATTCGTACACGCCTGGTGCATTTCTGTCTAATGCCAAATCCAACAACGTTTCACCTTTTAGGGACACTGTGACAAGCGCAAGAGGCAAACTGTTCACGGGGTTCATCAGATTCAGCTTCCACCAGATCTTCATCATGGCGTAGCCGTCACCAACTGGATCGGGAGTCTCAAACGGCAGAAAGACCGGGTTTTTGTTAGCTTTCGTGGATGTATCCAAACTCTCCCAATACCAGTAGTCAAGTGTGCGCTCCGCAGGGAACGTTTCCCTTGAAATCAAATTCTCCTCGAAATGCAGCACGCTCCGGAAAGAGCCTTGGAGATGCGGCCTTTGTGGCACTGCGACGCTTCGCTCCTCCATGGCGAGCCCGGGACCCGGCTCGATCCAGTAGACGTTGCGATCCGTGTAAACATCACGATACGCCTCCCCTATGAAGGCGATGCCGTCGCCAGCCCCGACCGCGTGCCATGCCACCTGCTCGCCCATGCAGCTGAGGGAAAGGTTTGTCGTGGCGATCCATCCCCGCACATCCGACTCGGCAACATTCGCCAGCGCCGACGCTATCTCCGCCGCTGAAACGTGGTATGGCGCCGTGTCTTTTATAACGATGCGAACCCTTTCGCCTTGGGCAGATCCGACCGCTCCCGCCAGTCTTAGCGGGGGGCGTGGCCGCACCGCCGGCGCCACCGACACCTCAAACCATTCCTCCGGACGCTC
Source organism: uncultured Lentisphaerales bacterium (assembly GCA_964405775.1). GTDB lineage: Bacteria > Verrucomicrobiota > Kiritimatiellia > RFP12 > UBA3636 > JAAZFF01. The sequence continues at coordinate 1,891 of CAYOPG010000037.1, read as the reverse complement.
CTGAAATTCTACCGCCCAGAGCCTTAACTCAAGTCTGGCGAGGGTTTCAGGCGCGTCGATCCAGGCAGAATAAACGGCGATCCCGGGCTCTCTGCCTACCTCGATCTCAAGACCGACAGCCTTCCAGACCTGTCCAGTTTCGCTGCCGGAGAGCCGCGCTTCGACACACCATTGCGGATCGAACTCCGCACCTCCATTGACTTGCCAGGCGATGCTGACTCCACCATTTTCGTGAATCGCAGACACCGCCCGCACCTCCGCCTCAAACTGCGTTGATGCAAGAACGACACGCGCCGCAAAAAGTACGACCACTGCGGCAGCGCATCCAGAATGTCTGAATTTCAACATGGTGTTTAACGAGCCTTTCTGTTTTGCCCGCTCGGAATCGGAACCTGAAGCCACCTACAGCTTCCTGGATCCCGATTCCGATATCTGGGCAAGCACACCTTCTCCGGCTACTAATCTTCAGTGAGCACGATTCGGAAAAAGCCGCCATCGGCAGCAGGGAGGACGAAGGCAGTCTCCGGCCCCTCCGCCACGATGCCATTCTTGACCGGCAGCCATCCGCCGCCCAGCTTTTTAGCATGTTCCACAGTGTACACCTTGCCTGCAACGCTGGTCCAACGGATTTCCATTCCGCTTTCAACGCGTTTGATCGACGATATGCGCAGCACGGAGTTGGCGCTGAGCGGGTCGGTTCCCGCGAGGAATTCCTCGAAGTTGGTGAGGCCGTCGCCATCCGGATCGTCGTCGCGCCCGGAAGCCGCGTCGCCCCACTCTATCCCGGAAGCCCAAGCGTCGTAGTCGGCGGCGGCGCCGTCAACCGTGACCGTGTACGGGCCATAGATGTTTTCAGCTCCGCTGCCTTCGATTTCCACGATGCGCCATGTGTACGTACCGCCGGGCGAGGCGCCGGGGTCAGCCAGCTCGTACAATGCCACGCCGCCCATCAGGTCAGACCACACCGGTTCGTCGGGGTTGATGCGAGTCCACGAGCCATCCGCCGCCTTTCGTTCGATCCAGTACCCTGCTGTGTCGTACTCCGCGGCCGTGACCCATGCCACGAACACATCACCTGAGCGTGCGAACGCCTCGAATGACGTAATCACCGAGAGCGTCGGGGCATAGTAGAGACCTGCGTCGAAATCCATGTTGACTTCGCCAGCCGCCACCGTGAAAACACTGGAATAACAATGGCCGCGGCCGAAATCGCTGTCCTCGTCGCTTCCGCCCTCATTGAGCGGCAAGAAGGCGTAGCCATCCGGCGGATCGACGCGCAGGATGTAGGTGCCTGGATCGGCCATAAACGCATAGCGGCCGTCCTCGCCAGTCGCCATCTTGTCGACGAGATTCGTAACGAGCCCGCCGCCTTCCTGCTTCTCGATTTGATAGAGGCGCACGATGATGTTCGTCATCGGCAACTCGTCGGCGTCCTGGATGCCGTTTTTATTTTTGTCGTTCCAGACAAGGTCGCCGATGCAAGCAGAGGCGTCGCAATTAAATCTTGCGGGAAATCCGGCAAAGCTAACACCGTGAATCTCTGCGCCCGAACCACCCTGAAACTCTAGTTTATTGGCAAGAAACGAACCGTTGGAACCCCAAGTCGGTGCCAAATTAACAGTTACATTCGCATAAGGTGCATAAAGTGCTCCAATCTCAAAACCGTCAAAATATACATCGCCAGTCACATCGGAAAGATCCCAAAAAACATATGGCACTTTATGGTGCTGTGCATTCATTCCCCACATCTTAGGCTCGACCCGCGTGGTGCCCGCAGAAACTTTAATGATCAGAATTGAGTTCGCATCGGGAGTATCATTAAAATTCACTCGATTATTGGGGCGCACAGGCTACCAGCTATCGCAACACCTGGGCTTTGAATAGGTCACGC
>CAYOPG010000036.1:2315-20967 GCA_964405775.1 uncultured Lentisphaerales bacterium | reverse complement strand
AAAAAACCTTTAAAAAAATATCGTGGAAGCCTATAAGTCTTTCCTGCTTCCTTTGATGTGGCATTTATGGTAGTATTAGCGAATTGTTGCAAGTGATGTTTTAATCGCCTTATAGGAGAAAGCCTCGTCAGGCTTGAAAATCAATGAATACAAACACAAAAGCTATGTTCAGATTTTTGGCGACGATGACTGTCATTGTGACTGCTTTTTGCCTTCTGGCAGCGACACTTGTTTGCAACCAGTGCGGATATGAAATCATGGACAACGCGAATTTCTGCGGGCACTGCGGAGCGCCCGTGAAGTCGGAGGTTGGTTCAAAGTTGCCAGACTCCACGAATGTGGTTAATTCGGCTGTGTCGACGGAGCCCGAAGCGATTTTCTCTGTAAATGTCGCCGAAACGGCGTTTGAGGCTGCGGACAAAGCAATAGATGAAGATTTCGCGATGGCACGAAAATTCGCGGAGTCTGGTCACAAATTGCAAATGCTTGCGCCACTTCTGAATGCTAGGGCGATTGCGGTTGTTACTGGCCGACAGAATTCTGAACCGGACAAATTTGCCGCCTTGGATAAGACCATAGCAGAAATTCGCAAGACAGGTGCAACCCAATTTGTTACTTGCCCCAGATGCGCGGGAAGGAAAACAATCGCTGTGACTCAGACTCTGAGAGCGCTGCAGGACAAGACGACGACAGTGACAACTGGCACAAGGCAATGCCCGCGCTGTAGCGGCGCGGGAGTGATTGGTCGGATGATGACGGCCGACGAGATCGGAGCTATAATCGCCAAGGGGCGTAAGACATACGCCGAAAAGAACGCCATCGCAGAACGCGTCAAGATCGCGGACGCGTGGGTGCCCGCCGCACTCATAACGAATATGAACGTCCGACAAAAGGCTCGTCTTGCCATCCTGACTGCACAGCCTTGCGAAAAATGCCACGGCTATGGAAGACAGTCGTGCAAAAAATGCGATGGCTCTGGTGTAGTTACCTGCACCGCAAAGGACTGTGACGGCGGAATAGTCAAGGCGCAATCTTCCGGGTTGAGTATGGGCACCGGGGGCAGACAATCAGAAAAACGGATTGAGACTCTCTCAATAAAGCTCGACAAAGAATGCACGATCTGTAAAGGCAACGGAGATATCTCCTGTGCCAGCTGCAGCGGCGTTGGCGGCGAGGTCTGCTCTGGATGCAAGGGTTCTGGCACAGAGAAGGAATGCCGCAAATGCCGCGGCGGTGGGGTTGAGGAATGCCGCAAGTGCCGTGGAACGGGGGCTGACCGCAATGGCAAAACATGCGAGGAATGCGGTGGAGAAAAAGAAGTCCTGTGCAAGTCGTGTGGAGGCGATGGACATGGGTGACGATCGCCCTGAAACAATATACTTCGAGGGGTACGACCAGGCGCAGAAAATAGGTCAGGGAGGGATGGCGTCTGTTTGGAAAGCGCGTCAAATATCGCTTGACCGATGGGTGGCCATCAAAGTGCTCTTCCCTGAACAGACCAAGTCGGACGAAGAGATAGACCGCTTTCAGTCAGAGGCTCGCATTGCTGCACGTATGAACCATCCGGGCATTGTGCAAGTGTATGACGCTTTTTACCGTAACGACAGGTTCTGCTATGTCATGGAGCTTGTAGATGGCTACACCCTAGGTTCCTGGATCAAGACTCGGGGCATGATAGAGGAATCCAAATGCTTGTTCGTTGCCAACGGCGTCGCGGAGGCTCTCTCGTATGCATGGACAAAGCAAATGCTTGTGCACTGCGATCTAAAGCCCGAAAACATAATGATTGACAGCGACGGCACAATCAAGGTCACCGATTTCGGCCTAAGCAAGAGTATACTGTCGCTACAGTCGAGGCGCCATGTCGAGAACCCTGAATTTATATTCGGAACGCCGGCATACATCTCTCCGGAACAGGCCGTCGGAGAGACAAATCTCACCATAAACTCCGACATGTATTCGCTCGGCGCGACACTCTTCCACATGGCGACAGGAAAGAGGCTTTTTGACAATCTCAAGCCGGATTCTATGATGGAAGCGCAAGTAAACGAGCAATACACTGATCCTTTTGAACTGAATCCGGATCTGTCACCATTTTTCTGCGATTTCCTTGAGCGCCTCCTTTGCAAAAAACCTGCAGACCGCTACTCTTCTTGGGAGGAGGTTCTCGGCGAGATAAGCAATCTACGAAACGGACTTCCTTTACAGGGAGGACACATAGATCCGACACGAACACTTAGTTCTGTGACTTGCAGCTCGGCTCGCAACTATGTAAGAAACAGCTTGATGAAACGGATGGTGGATGAAAAGATCTGCGATAAGCGCGGAAGGCCGCCGAATCCCACTGCCGCAAAGACGCTAGCGCAAAATGAAAACCCGGTGCCGCTGCTGGGCAGCACAATCCCACTCAACGTGGAAGGGAAAGACTTGACAGCCGGGCAGTCCGCATCGGGACCAAGTCCAGCAGAGATTGAAAAAAGGCGCAGACGGAACATCACTCGTTGGATTACGATCGCTTGTGGCGGAATGGCTCTGCTTCTTTTAATCGGTCTTGCCGCCTATAGCGTGAACGCGGCAAAGCACAAGAGGGAGGCACAAGAGTTTCGTGAGGAGATTGCGGAGATTGAGCATTTCTACCGGATACGGCCTTATGAATACACGTCCACTCTAAAAAAATGCGATTCCCTTCTCAACAAGTTGCCCGATGGTTCACACAGAGAGATAAAGCAGTATGTCATCAAGAGCCGTCGCAAGGTGGCGGATGATCTTGCTATAGAAACTGATAAGGTAATGAAGGACTTGCGAATCACCGCCAAGCCCTTCATGGAGGCTGGGCAGTATTCCAGAGCTGCCGCCATGGTGCAGGCGTACAACGGATTTCTAGCCGAGGAAACACGCGCCGAACGGGCGAAACTCGCCGCCACTTATCGTCAGCTTGCTGAAACCCGCTGATCAGATGCCGGATTTAACACGGCGGCCGTCAATCTTCAACCTGCCGGCTGCCAGCAACCTAAGCGCTTCGGGATACGCATCGTGTTCCTGTTGCTGTATTCTGGCATGAAGGGTTTCTGGCGTGTCATCGTCGCGAACAAGCACACTCTTCTGCAAAATAATCGGCCCGGTGTCTGTACCGGCATCGACAAAATGCACTGTGCAGCCAGTTATTTTGGCGCCGTAATTCAGCGCCTGTTTCCAGGCGTCTCGACCTGGAAATGAAGGCAAGAGCGCTGGATGTATATTCACAACACGGTTTGGGAAGCTCGAGAGGAACCCTGGTTTTATGATACGCATGAAACCAGCCAGCACGACCACTTCCACGTCGTGCTGCTCAAGATAATCTATATACTTGCGCTCCGCCACTCCTTCTAGCTTTGTCTTGAAAGGAGCGGCGTCAATGTACGCTGCATCAATCCCGGCTTCGGCAGCGCGTTCAAGAATTCTGGCACCGGGAACGTCCGAGACCACGCATACGATCTCTGCATCCAGAGTGCCGTCCTCTATCGCGTCTTGAATCGACTGCATATTGGAGCCAGCTCCTGACCCAAGTACGCCTAAACGCAATTTTATCCTAGAGTCCATTTTATACTATGTTCCCGAGAGCCTGATCAATATCGTTTATAATGTCATCCGGATCTTCGATTCCAACAGAGAGCCGGAGCATGTCGACAGGTACGCCGGCCTCTTCGAGCTGAGCTTCGGAAAGCTGCCTATGCGTATGGCTTGCCGGGTGCAATATGCAAGTGCGCGCGTCTGCAACGTGCGTTGCTATGGCGATGAACTTGAGGGAGTCCATAAACCTGGCAGCCTCGGCACGCCCGCACTTCAGACCGAACGAAATTACTCCGCACGTACCGTTTGGCATGTATTTGGCGGCGAGATCGTGATACTTATTGCCGGGCAGATCCGGGTAGTTTATCCACGAGATCTGGGGGAGCTTTTCAAGGTATTGCGCAACTTTTAGAGCATTGGAGCAGTGGCGCGGCACGCGGACATGCAGCGTCTCCAACCCCACGTTCAACAAGAAAGCGTTCATGGGAGCCGGCGCCGATCCAAGATCCCGCATAAGTTGCGCGACAGCCTTAGTTATATACGCCGCTTTCCCAAAACGCTCGGTATAAACAATTCCGTTGTAGCTGGGGTCGGGAGTTGTCAGCATCGGGAACTTGTCTGCATTAGCCTCCCAGTCGAAATTACCGCTGTCGACTATCGCTCCTCCGATCTGCAGTGCATGGCCATCCATGTACTTCGAGGTCGAGTGCGTCACGATATCTGCACCGAATTCAAAAGGCCTGCAATTAACGGGAGTTGGGAAAGTGTTGTCCACTATAAGAGGCACACCGTGCGCGTGAGCTTGGCGGGCGAACTTCTCAATGTCGAGGACAACAAGAGAAGGATTGGAGAGGGATTCAGCAAAAAGCGCCTTTGTGTTCGGGCGGAAAGCCGCTGCCAACGTAGCCTCGTCCACATCTGGATCCAGAAGCGTGAACTCAATGCCCATGCGTTTCATTGTCACGGTGAACAGGTTTGAAGTTCCTCCATACAGTGCAGACGAGCTGACTACATGGTCGCCTGCGGAGGCGATGTTGAAGATCGCGTAGAAATTGGCGGCTTGCCCCGAAGATGTGAGCATGGCTGCCGCACCTCCCTCGAGTTCGCAGATTTTGGCGGCGACGGTGTCGCATGTCGGGTTTTGCAGACGAGAATAAAAATATCCTGCCGCCTCCAGCGCGAAGAGCTTGCCCATGTGGTCGCTCGAATCATACTTGAAAGTAGTGCTTTGCACGATCGGCAGTACACGCGGTTCGCCGCTATGCGGCTTCCAGCCGCCCTGAACGCAAACCGTATCGACGCTCGTTTTCATATTTTTGTTATTCTTGTCCATCGTTGGAATCCTTGTGTGTTAACGGCTTGAACCACCACGTTAGAAAAAGTGTGTAATCGCCAGTATGTTCCCCTCCCGAGTCTGCGCCACTGTAAGACGTATTACGGGGTTTCTGCCACCGGCTCAACAGAGTCCCTTGCACCAGCGCTCATGGAAGCTCGCAAAGCATCTGCCGAAAGCCCTGCAGACGCCTCCAGCGTGGAGCGCACCACGTCCGCATCTTCGGGCCCGGTCATGATCCGCGGTGTAACGAAAATCAGGATGTTTGACTTTGTAACGGATTTTGAATCCCAGCGGAAGAGCCATCCAATAAGCGGAATGTCGCCGAGCAGCGGGATCTTTTTAGTCACTTCTGTGTCGTCGTTGCGCGTGAGACCCGCTATGACTATCGTCTGCCCATCAGCCACTGTCATAGTAGTCTTTACCATTCGCTTCGAAATCGTTGGCACATAAGCAGTGCCAGAGGTTCTGCCGGAATCAGTCACGGCTTCGATGCTAGGTTCGAGCTCTACACGCACAAGACCGCCTGGAATGATGTGCGGTGTCATGTTGACCTTTACCCCGACGTCCATGCGCGTTATGTTCTGGATGAAGTCGCGGTCCGCGCCGGATCCCTGCACGGTCGATTCAAGGATGCCGATGTTGTCAACTATTGCGACCTCCGCGGAATGGTTGTTCTGCGCGCCGAGAGAAGTGTCGGAAAGGATTTTAACGCTGCTGTTCTGGCGAATTAGGTCGAGATTGAATATAGCCGGATAGTCGGCAACGAGATTGCCGTCTGCGTCGAGATGCGAGCCATGTGCAATGCCGAAAGTCAGTCCCCTCCCAAACATGCCAGCCGCCATATCTGCCATGGAGACCACGCCGCCTGCGACATTAGGGCGGGTGCCGCCGGCAAACACAGAGTCGCCTTTCGAATCCGGCGCGTTGAGTGCCGTCATCTCAACGCCCAGCGTTTCGGCGTCGCCATCGGAAACTTCCGCGATCAGCACGGATATGTGCACTTGTTGCGGCATCACATCGAGTGACTCCACAAGCCGTTTAACTTCAAGGAAGTCCTCTGGCGCGGCATCCACAAGCAACGCGTTGTTTGATGTTACAGCCTCAACAGACACCTTGCGCTTTGGACCCGCTCCACCACCCTGAACCGCAGACTTTTCAAGGAGCGATGTGACGTTCTTGGCAACGTCCTCAGCCTTGATGTAGCTGAGCAATATGGCGTTAAGGGCATTGCGCCCCGTCGGAGCCGGAACATCCATCTCTGCGATTAGGAGTTTGACCTGCTCAATCTGGCGGGGAGTACCCGTGACTATAAGCCTGTTCGCGTGCTCGGCTGGGACGATCGTCGGGGGGCGCATGGCAGATGCAGCGGCGGATTCCCCCGGCGCGGGCGGAATTCGGTCAAGAAGTTGATACGCGCGCGAAGGGTTGTCGGAATACGCGGCGGAAAGTTGCTGCGCAAGGCTGACCGCATCCGCATGCTGCAGCGGTAGCACCTCCATTACACGCGCCATGCCCGGTTTGTCAAGCTGTCGCACCAGCTCCTGTACTCGAGCTATGGCATCGGCCGTGTCGGTTATAATGAGGTGGTTGGTCTCGTCGAGCGCACTGACGGAATCCTTGCGCTGCAGGTGCGATTCCAGCATCTTGCGCATTTCGCTCGCCGTGACGTGATTTAGCTGCATGATGCGTGTAATAAGACCGAATTGCGGAGTCTCGTCGCCATCACCCACCACCGTGCCCATCCCCATCGCTCGATCCGGCAGTTTTACGACTCGGTTTATATCGCCTTCTGTAACAACCGTGAAACCGGAAGATTCCAACACCGCCACAAAAAGCGGGAAGGCAGATTCGCGTGACACTTTGGGAGAGACAACGGTAATTGTGCCCGAGACGTCGTCCGCAACCACAAACCTCTTGCCCGTGAACTCACCAACGAGCTGAGTGAAGACGCGGACGTCCACCTGTTCAAAGTTGAATAGGATAAAGTCCTCGCCGATCGCCGGTTCGACGTTGCCATTTTGAAACGGCAAGTTCGTCTGGGCATGGGGCGTTTGCATGCAAATCGCCACCGCCGCTATTGTCGCCGCGGCGTGCTTTATGAATCTACTTGAATGTCTAAATATCATCTGATAACGCCGCGTTGGCTTGTTTTATAGAAGTCCACGAGATGTTCTAGCTCGGGCGTGTGAGGAAGTTCGGATTCGATCTTGGCTATTGCATCCGTGGTGTTCAGACCCGATCTGTAAATGGCCTTGTATGCGGACTTGATCGCATCACGGGCCTCTTCCGAAAACCCGCGGCGCGTAAGCCCTACTATATTCACCCCTTTGACCTCAGCACCCATTGTGATCATATAGGGCGGCGCATCTTGCAGAATAATGGTCGAAGGACCGATCATTGCATGACACCCAATCCTGCAGAACTGATGTACGCCGCATAGACCGCTGACTGTCACGTGTTCCTCTGTCAAAACCTCACCTGCGAAACTTGTACCGTTGGACACGATAAGGTGATCTCCAATGTTGCACCCATGCGCCACATGGCAATATGCCATGAGCAGGCAATCCGCTCCGATCTTTGTAACCTCCCCATCACGGGTGCCACTGTTCACAGTAACACACTCGCGCAAGACAGTTCGGGCACCAATCTCTACGTAGGTCGTCCCGCCAGCGTACTTCAGATCCTGCGTCTTGCCGCCGATATGCGCGAAGGGGTACACTTCGCACCGTTCCCCAAGTTTCGTGTGCCCGCTTATCATGGCATGCCCGAAAACCTTGCAGCCGTCGCCCAGAACCACATTGGATCCAACTACTGCATGTGGACCAATCTCAACATCGGAGCCCAGAACTGCTCCGTCTTCAACAATCGCGGTGGCATGAATCTTTTCCATAGAAGCACCAGCCTTACTTGGAGGGGATTTCGCCGCCATCCTTGGCGACAAGCATAAACATTAGAGTCGCTTCTGTGGCTATTTCTCCGTCAACGGTTATCACACCAGCAACTTTAGCCAAATTCGCGCGGCGTTTGATCAAAGTGGTTTCTATGTGTAGTTGGTCGCCTGGGCGAACCTGACGGCGGAACTTGGCGCTGTCAACGGACGTGAGCAGGGTGTTGAATTCCGGGAGCTCATCAAATTGTGTCAATACCATGATGCCGCCAGCTTGAGCAATCATCTCGATCTGAAGAACCCCGGGAAGAACAGGGTAGTCCGGGAAATGCCCTTGAAAGAAAGGCTCGTTCATGGAAACGTTCTTAACGGCGATTTGATGTGTTCCATTGTCATTCTCAAGCACCTTGTCCACCAGAAGGAACGGATAACGGTGCGGGAGGAGCTTCATAATATGGTCTATGCCAAACGATTTCATTCGGATTTAACTTTCTGGGTATACTATCGATAATAAAAACGCCCGCTGCCTTGACAGAGGCTTTCACGGGCGAGAATTGTAACAAAACCTGCGGGCTGATTCAAGAAGCGTTTATGGCCGTCTTTATATCGTAGAGGCTGCGAACGACGAGCCGCTGCCTGAATTCGTGCTGCTTCATGCTGTTCACCGTGGAAACGTAAATTTCAACCGGACTGTCCGGCTCCAGGCAAATGAAGTTTCCGCTAAACTGCGCCTGTTCACCCGGTATGTCAAGCCACACCCAGAAAGCAGGCGCCGCAGCCGAAAGCGTCACACGAAAGACCTCCTCTCCATCAACCACAAAGGTGTCGTCTATATCCAACGCCACTTGCGGATTCTCAAGCTCGAGGTGCTTCGGAGGGGAGAACAGCACGAAATCGGAGGCAAGAGCATCACCTTCAGCGTCAAGCACGTCGAGCCAAAGCACCACCGAGTTTTCGCCGTAGTGTTCCACCACCGAGGCAAGATCTATTGCAACAGGCTCTGCTGAATTACGCCCGCGGGTTTGATGATCTATCTGACCTTCATCGAACACCATGCCGTTCATGCCCATAGCACGCCATCTAAGAAGGATATCCCGCCTTTCCATCTCCAAATCCGAGATATAAACATCGACCATTCCGTAGCCTATCAACACACCGTGGACGGAAACCTCGGCGAACGCCGCGCGCACCATGTAGTGTAGAGATTTCCAACGCCCAGCACTGTCAATAGAAGATCCGTCCGCGTTCGCCCAGCAACTCGCAAAAGGCTCCCACATCACGCCCGAGCAGGACGGTTCGAGACGCCTCTTCGCTATTTCGTCGCAAACAAACGCCCCATGTGCAATTTGGCTCAACCATATCCAATCCGAGAAGCTCGAGGCAACTGGCCATTCCCACACTATGTCCGCGAGTATGGCTGAGGCACCGCGCGGACCAGACACACGGTCGTCCATATCGGAACCGTTTATCCAACGACGATTCTCCGGCAGGCTTTCAGACAGCGTATCCGGGCAAGGGAACGACATTTCATCGCGTATAATTCGAAGGCCATTGTCCTCTCCAAGCTTTATCATGTAATTGTCAAAAAGACATGCGTGATGGAATGATTGATTTTGCTTTCCAACCCCGTCTTCAAACTCGGATATGCCGTCGACTCCGAAAACAATCATGCCGTTTTCGTCACAAAGTTCCCAAAAAATGTCATTCTCAAAAGTGCCTCCATCCCATATCTTGAAGGCATTCATGCCGGCGTCAACAGCACTGCCAACCAGGTGTATGTAATCCTCGCTGGTAAAGTGGGCTGGAAACAGGCCAGGCGGGATCCAGACGCCCCCTTTTAGAAAAACTTCCCTCCCGTTGCACCGCGCGAATGCAAGACCATCTTGACGTTCAACCACGTCCAAAGAACGAAGCCCTGTTTTATTAACGACTCGATCAAGTTCTGAGCCGGCAGTATTGCGCAACGTCAATGTGACACTATATAGCGGTTGCGCCCCCATCCCGTTAGGCCACCAGAGTTGTGGCGATACGATGTTGCATTTTCCGCTGAATGAGCCACCAGACAACTCGGAGCGTCTGAGATCACCTCTTATAATCTCCACGCCCGATGGGTCTTCTATAAGATAATCTGCGATAATCTCTCTGTCTGAATTCCGAGCAGAGTCAACCCAGATATCGATAAAAAGATTCACTTCCCCGTTAACATGCTCTTGTTTGAACACGACATCTCTAAATCTCGCCTCGTTCCACGCTCGTATACGCAGAGGGCGACAAATCCCCGCCGTAACGCATTCGGGGCTGTATTCAGAGCCGAACCCATATTTGGCTTTACGCACGAGCGCCTTATCTGCATGACGGAACGGTGACTCGACTTCAACTCTTATCGAATTGGATCCCACGTGTAAAACATCACGCACATCGATCTTCCAAGATTTAAACATATTGTCGGCACGCAACACAGTCTTGCCGTTGATTAGAACTTCGGCGAAAGTGTCGATGCCGTCGCACTCCAGTTCAACCACATCGTGTTCCAATAGTGAAGCACTCACTTCAAAAGGGCGTTCAAAAGTCCAGTCCCCCTCACCCACCCACGCGACCTTTTCAGCGTTGTCTCCCACTCCGGGATCTGGTATTACGCCCTCCGCCATTAACGCGGCATGGACGCCGCCAGGCACCTCGGCTGGCAACACCCTGCTCTCGCCTATGCCCCTGCCGCTCAAATTCCAAATTCCTGTCAAATCAATCAGTTCCATCAACGCCCCCTGCCACGCAATGCAGCTCTACATTTATTTGTGCTATGATCTTCTTGGATGTTATCAAAAACTCCGAACGCCATCAAGCCGACAAAAGTTGCAGAAAAAAACTTTTCAAAACCCCTTGACTTGCAAATAGGATTACTGTATAAAGTAACACATCGAAAGGCGGAAAGGTCCGCAAATCAGAAAAACAGTGAACAGAAATTCTACAGAGACAGTCAACAAGGCATGGTACGGGTGGTGGCGCAAATGCAAACATCGCACGGCATGTCGCGCGTAGCCTGTTCACGGTTAGCGTAACGATTTTAACACCGGTGATGTTTATTGAGACATTAGCCGGTGTTTTTTTTATACTCAACCATTCAATTCCAAAACAAGGCAACACAAATGATCCTAGAAAGTTTCCCCCGGCGCGAAGAATTCGCGGAGCTGGCGAAGACGGCCACCGTAATACCGGTCGGCGTGAAAATCCTCGCCGACACCGAGACGCCCGTGTCCGTGCTTGCGCGTTTCGCAAACACTAGCGAGAACGTTTTCCTGTTCGAATCTGCAGACGGCGGCGAACGCTGGGGCAGGTACAGCTTCATGGGGTCTTCTGCACGCGCAAACGTGACGGTCTATGGCAGCGATGTCGTCGTCCGTGAAGGATTCCGCGACAGGCGCATCCAGCACAACGGCGACCCCATAGCCGTGCTGCGAGACCTGCTCAAGCCCTACAGGATCGCACAGATTGACGGCCTCCCGCGCTTCAGCGGCGGTCTCGTAGGCTATGTCGCGTACGAAATGGCTCACTTCTTCGAAAACCGCGTCCCCAACAGGCTGCCGCCCGAGCAGCCGCTGGCGGAGATGATTATTCCTGACAATCTCTTTGTGTTCGACAACGTCGCGCACACGCTCGCGGTTGTCGCGCTTGCGTACACGGCCGATGGCACGGAGGACATGGTCTACGATGCGGCGCGCGCTCGCGTCGATTCCATGCTCAAGGAACTCGGCTCCAAGGCCGCAGATGCCGCGCACCCTGGCAAGATGCCGATTGCGCTGCCCCAGCCTATAGAGACTGCCGAGGAGTTCATGGATAGCGTGAAAAAGGTCAAGGAGCACATCTTCGAGGGCGATATCATACAATGCGTAGTGTCGCGCACATTCGAATGCGCCGCGCCCGACGACCTCGTCAGCCTCTACCGCGCCCAGCGCTACATCAACCCCTCGCCATACCTCTTCTTCTTCAAGAGCCAGGGCTGCACGCTCATCGGCTCCTCGCCGGAGACGCTCATCCGCCTCGACAACCGCAGCGCATGCCTGCGCCCAATCGCCGGCACGCGCCCGCGCGGCGCGACGGAGCAGATCGACAGGAAGCTCGCCGACTCCCTGCTGCAGGACGAGAAGGAGCGCGCAGAGCACCTCATGCTCGTGGATCTCGGGAGGAACGAACTCGGCCGCGTGTCGCTGCCCGGCACTGTGCAGGTCACCGACCTCATGATCATCGAACGCTACTCGCACGTCATGCACCTCGTCTCCAACGTCGTCTCGGAGCTGGAGGATGACTGCGACGCATTCGACCTATTCAAGGCAGCCTTTCCCGCCGGCACGCTCAGCGGCGCACCGAAGATCAGGGCGATGGAGATCATCGCCGAAGTCGAGAAATCCCCCCGCGGCCCGTACGGCGGCGCATGCGGATACTTCTCGTTCGATGGCAACATGGACTTCGCCATCTGCATACGAACAGCCGTCGTGCAGCGCAGGCGCATGACGATACGTGCCGGCGCGGGAATCGTGGCCGACTCCGATCCGGCGACGGAGGAGCTCGAGACGGTCAACAAGGCGAAGGCGATGGAGCGCTCGCTGGAGCTGCTCATCAAGGCGCAGCGCGGCACGGAGCACGGAGCACGGATTTAACGGAGGCAAACAACATGATCCTGATGATTGACAACTACGATTCCTTCACATACAACATCGTCCAGTACCTGCTGGAGATGACGGCCGACGTGCATGTCTGCCGCAACGACGAGATCGACCTCCCTGGCATCCGCGCCCTCTCCCCCGGCGCAATCATAATCTCGCCGGGCCCCGGGCGTCCCGAAGGCGCTGGCGTATCCATGTTCGCCATCGAGGAGTTCAGCGGCAAGGTGCCCATACTCGGCATTTGCCTCGGGCACCAGGCGATCGCGCAGGCGTTTGGCGGCAGGATCGTCCACGCGAAGCGACTCGTGCACGGCAAGACCTCCGATGTCACGTGCGACGGCGAGGGCGTGCTCAAAGGCCTGGGCCAAGGCACGTTCAAGGCCATGCGCTACCACTCGCTGGCTGTTGAGGAGGCTTCCCTCCCACAATGCCTTAAGGTATCGGCACGCTCCGAGGATGGCGAAATCATGGGCATACGCCACACGGAATTCCAGGTCGAGGGCATACAGTTCCACCCCGAATCCATCATGACGCCAGTCGGCAAGCGCATCATACGCAACTTCCTCAAAATCGCCAACCCCGCGCAAAACGCGGAATAGCAAGGTACGGATCCACCATGAAAGAAATGCTCAAAAAACTGATCGCAGGCAAGGACCTCACCGAGGACGAGAGCCGCGATGCAATCGCGATGATCCTCTCAGGCGAAGTGACCGATGCGCAGATGGGTGCGTTCCTGGTCGCGCTGGAGGCAAAGGGGATTACAGTCGATGAAATCTGCGGCGCCGCGCGCGCGATGCGCACCAAAGCCGTCAGGATACAGTCGCTGCGCCACAACACGCTCGACACCGTGGGCACCGGCGGCGACGGCGGGATGTCGTTCAACATCTCCACCACTGTCGCATTCGTGGCCGCCGGCGCCGGCGCCACCGTCGCCAAACACGGCAACCGCGCAAGCTCCGGCAGAAGCGGCAGCGCCGACTGCCTGGAGGCGCTCGGGCTCAACCTCAACGCCGACCCCGAGATCATGGAGCAGGCGCTCAACGAGCTGGGCATCGCCTTCCTCTTCGCACCCTCATTCCACAAGGCGATGCGCTTTGCCGGGAAGGTGCGCAAGGAGCTGGGCGTGCGCACGCTCTTCAACGTCCTCGGCCCGCTCACCAACCCGGCGGGCGCACCGTGCCAGCTCATCGGGGTCTTCGCGCCGCAGCTCACCGAAACCTTCGCCAGCGTCCTCAAAAAACTCGGCTCGCGCCGCGTCCTCGTCGTACACGGCTCGGACGGCATGGACGAGATTACGCTCACGGGCACAAGCCGTTGCACGGAGCTGCGCGACGGTGCGCTCAAGACGTACGACATCGATCCTGCCATGTACTTCGGCGACTACTGCACCAACGCCGACCTCGAGGGTGGCGACGCGCCGGACAACGCCAAGATCACCGAAGGCATTCTCAAGGGAGAGATCAAGGGGCCCAAGCGCAACATCGTGCTCATCAACTCCGCCGCATCTCTGCTGTCGTCCAACCTCGCCGCCGACATTGCAGAGGGCATCAGGCTCTCCGAAGATTCGATCGACTCCGGCAAGGCTTACGAGAAGCTTGTCAGGCTCATTGAGTTCTCCAAGCATTAAGGAATGCGCCAAATGGATTTCCTCGACAAGATCATCGCCGCAAAACGCAAAGAGCTTGCGCTCCTCGAAGCCGCATGCCCCGCGCCGGAAATGCGCCGCCGCGCAGAATCACGCGCAACGCCAATGCGCGGCTTCGCGCGGAGCCTGCGCATCGGCGGCGTACGAATAGTCGCGGAAATCAAGCGCGCTTCGCCGTCAAAAGGCGACATACGATTAGATCTCGAACCCGCCGCCGCAGCGGCAGAATACGAGGCGGGAGGGGCGGCAGCCCTGTCAGTCCTCACCGAGAAAAAGTTTTTCAAAGGCTCGGATGACGATCTCACCGCCGCGCGCAACGCCGTGAAGATTCCCGTGCTGCGAAAGGATTTCGTCATCTCCGAATATCAGGTGCATGAAACAGTCGCCCTCGGTGCAGATGCGATTCTCGCAATCGTTCGGATTCTCGACGACACCACTCTCTCCGCGATTTCAAGGCTCGCGCAGGGGTACGGGCTAGATGTGCTGACGGAAGTGTTCGACGAGGCCGACCTCGAACGCGCACTCGCCGCCGGTGCAACTGTCATAGGCATCAACAACCGCGATCTTTCGTCGTTCGATGTCGATACGAACCGCGCCGCAAAGGTCTCAGCCGGCATCAGCGGCAGCGCAATCGCAATGTCTCTCAGTGGCGTCTCTTCCGTCGAGGACATCGCCGCGCAGTGCCGGATGGGGCTCTCGCGTTTCCTCGTCGGCGAGGCGCTATCGAGGAGCCGCAATGCTGCGGAGCTTCTCCGGGCGATGATCAAATGCGGAGAAACCACGCCATGAGCATCCCCGCAATTTCAAACGCAAAAATCTGCGGAGTCATGGACTCTGCCACGGCGACCCTCTGCGCAGACCTAGGCTTCGGCGCGATCGGCTTCGTGTTCTACGCAAAAAGCCCGCGTTGCGTCACGCCCGCCCTCGCACGCGAAATCGCATCTGGCATCCCGCAGTCCGTGGCAAGGGTTGGTGTTGTTGTTGACATGCCGGAGGACGAAATGGTCGCAGCCGCCCGCACCGCCGGCCTCACATCCGTCCAGCTCCACGGCAACGAGCCGCCGGAGGTTGCGCGCCGTCTTCAAGAAGCGGGGTTCAAGGTCATCAAGGCGGTACGCAGAATTGAGGATGCGCACACCATGCCGGAGGGCGTCTCCATCCTTCTCGAATGCGGCACCGGCACTCTGCCGGGCGGCAACGGCGCAGAGTGGGACTGGGGCAAGGCCGCAGACGCAATGTCCACACTGCCCATCGGCATCGCCGGGGGCCTGCGCGCGGATAACATCGCCCTGGCAATGGCCGTGTCGCACGCAGAGGCATGCGATGTCAGCTCCGGCGCGGAATCGGCTCCAAGAGTCAAGAACCACGCGGCCATCGCCGCAATCGCGCGTGAGCTCGCCCGACTGCCGCAGCCCCAACGGCTGTTCTGGAGGGACGCGACAAAATGAATTCGACAGCACTGAAAAACACGCACATCGACTCCGAAGTGCTACTCGCCACACCGCGCGAAATCCAGGATGCCATCCCGCACAATCCGCGCACAATGCGCACCGTGCTCGACGGACGCACCACCATCGAGCGCATACTCGACGGAGAGGATCGGCGTCTCATCGCAATCGTCGGCCCGTGCTCGATCCACGACCTCGATGCCGCCGCAGAATACGCCGCAAAGCTCAAGAAGCTCGCCGATGAAATCTCCGGCTCAATCTTCGTGGTGATGCGCGCGTACTTCGAGAAGCCGCGCTCCTCAATCGGCTGGAAGGGGCTGATCAACGACCCGTACATGAACGACACTTTCCACATTGGCGAGGGACTGCGCATGGCGCGCCACTTCCTGCATGGCATAGCGGACATGGGGCTCCCCGCCGGAACGGAACTGCTCGACACGCTCGTGCCACAGTACATCGGCGACCTCGTGTCGTGGTCGGCCGTCGGCGCACGGACAGCCGAGGCGCAGACGCACCGCGCCGTCGCGAGCGGCAGCTCGTCGCCCGTCGGCTTCAAGAACGGTACCGACGGCTCCATCGAAACGGCCGTCAACGCCGTCCGCGCCGCCATGGGGCCACAGCACTTCCTCGGCTTCACAGAAAACGGCATGCCTGCCGTCTTCAGCACCACGGGCAATCCGTATCCGCACATTGTGCTGCGCGGCGGGAAAACGCCCAACTACGATTCGGTGTCCGTTGCCACGTGCATTGAGGCGCTGCGCAGGGACAACCTGCCGGAGTCGATCATCATCGACTGCAGCCACGCAAATTCGCAGAAGAAACCGGAGCTCCAGGCAGCCGTCCTCGACTCCGTGCTCCAACAGGCTGCCGGAGGCACGAGAGCCATCAAGGGCTTCATGCTGGAGAGCTACCACGAGGCCGGCTCCCAGCCCATCGCCGCAGACCGCGCCGCAATCAACCCCAGAATTTCAGTCACGGATCCATGCATTGATTGGCCAACAACCGAGAGACTGCTGCGCGATGCGCACTCGCGCCACGCGGCCACAATGAAGGCACGCGAAAAACCAACTTCAAACTAAAGGAAAAGAAATGAAAAACAAGAAGATCATAGGGGCGTACCCGGACAAGTCAGGCCACTTCGGGATGTACGGCGGCAGGTACGTCGGCGAAACGCTGATGGCGGCTCTTGAGGAGCTCGAAGCGGCATACAAGGAGGCGATGCGAGATCCCGCGTTCGTGGCGGAGTTCCATGAGATGCTGGAGCATTACGCCGGACGGCCCACCCCCGTCGATTACGCAAAGCGCCTGTCCGACTCCATCGGCGGCGCGCAGATTTACCTCAAGCGCGAGGACTGCGCCCACACCGGTGCGCACAAGATCAACAACGTTGTCGGCCAGGGGCTCCTCGCCCGGCGCATGGGCAAGAAAAAGCTCATCGCCGAAACAGGCGCAGGCCAGCACGGCGTTGCAACCGCCACCATCGCCGCGCGATTCGGCATGGAGTGCAAGGTCTTCATGGGCGCGGAGGATATCGCCCGCCAGGCGCCGAATGTGCTCAGGATGAAGCTGCTCGGCGCGGAGGTCGTCCCCGTCGATTCCGGCACGGCAACTCTCAAGGACGCCATGAACGAGGCGCTGCGCTACTGGGTCGGCGAGAGCTCGGACACGTTCTACGTCATCGGCACCGTCTCCGGGCCGCATCCGTATCCGGAGATGGTGCGCGACTTTCAGCGCGTGATCGGCGACGAGGCGCGCGGGCAGATTGTCAAGTACGCCGGCAGCATGCCGGACCTGCTCGTGGCAGCAGTCGGCGGCGGTAGCAATGCAATGGGGCTGTTCTACCCGTTTCTGGACGACAGGTGCGAGATAATCGGCGTCGAGGCCGCCGGCGAGGGACTCGACACTCCGCGTACCGCCGCCTCGATCAACCGCGGCTCACCCGGCAGCCTGCATGGAGCCATGACGTACCTGCTGCAGAGCGACGACGGGCAGATTCAGGAGGCGTGGTCTATCTCCGCCGGCCTAGACTACCCCGGCGTCGGCCCGGAGCATTCGCTCCTGCACGACATCGGCCGTGTCAAGTACATCGGCATAACGGACACCGAAGCAGTAGATGCCTTCAACGCCCTGTGCAGGCACGAGGGGATAATCCCAGCATTGGAAAGCGCCCATGCCCTCGCAGGAGCCATGAAGGAAGCGGCAAAACGCCCCAGGGAAAGCATCATTCTCGTGTGCCTGTCTGGCCGCGGCGACAAGGATCTCGACAACGTTTCGCGCTACATGGACAAGCACGGCATCAAGGCCTAACAGCAAAAAGGATTTCAATGAACAGAATCGACTCTACTTTCAAGTTCCTCGCCGCCAGAAAACGCAAGGCCCTCATCGGCTTCATCTCGGCGGGAGACCCGGATTACGATACAAGCCTCGAAATACTCAAGGCGGCGTGCGCAGCCGGACTCGACATCATCGAGCTTGGTGTGCCGTTCTCAGACCCCACATGCGACGGCCCCGTAATCCAGCGCGCATCGCAGCGCGCGCTTAAGGCGGGGGGCTCGCTCGCCTCCTCGCTGAAGCTTGCCGCCGCGCTGCGAAAATCCACCCCCACCCCGATTGTTCTCTTCAGCTACTACAACCTGATTTACAAGTACGGTCTCGACAGACTCGCCAACGACGCCAGGGAGGCCGGAGTTGACGGAATACTCGCCGTCGACCTCCCGCCCGAGGAGGCCGCGCCACTTGCCGCCGCCCTGTCCGGAAAGGACATCCACATAATCAGGCTCGCAGCGCCAACGACAACGCCGGAGCGCCTGAAGAAGCTCGTCAAGGGCGCAGGCGGCTTCCTCTACCTCATCTCAAGGCTCGGCGTCACTGGCACGGGCGGACTCGACTTCGCTGAAATCCGCAAACACGCCGCTCAAGTCAAGGCCGCTTCTCCCCTTCCTGTTTGCCTTGGTTTTGGAATCTCAACAGGAGAAGACGCACGGGCTCTCGCACCCTGTGCCGACGGCCTTATCGTCGGCAGCGCCTTCGAAAAAATCATCGAAGCCAACCTTACCGCCCCCGACCTCCCCGCCCGCGTCGCCGCTCTCGTAAAAGAGCTCCGCACGGCAATGGACGGCTGAATCGCAC
>CAYOPG010000036.1:0-2215 GCA_964405775.1 uncultured Lentisphaerales bacterium | reverse complement strand
ATTGTTAATTTTTTACTTGATAGTTGCATTAAATAAAACTATCATGTCCGAAATGAGCACAAATAAGCATTTGCCAGATCCGATAATTGACACTCTTAAGATTAAGGACTGGCTTGGAAACATGAGTGACAAGCGCGGGAAAATCGCCCGGATGATACACGCTGGCGAGATTTTCCAGCTCAGACGCGGGCTCTACACGACTCAGCGTGACATACATCCCTATTGCCTTGCGGCGAGCATCCACGGTCCTTCCTACATAAGTTTCGATACAGCGCTCTCTTTTCACGGACTGATACCAGAGGCAGTGCATGAAATCACATCCGCGACCCTCAAGCGGGCAAAAGAGTATTCGAACGTCTTTGGCAACTATCGTTACCTCACCGTGCCACAGAAAATTTATCCCATTGGGATAGAACGCGTCACCGAAGGCGGCATACCTTTCCTGATCGCATCGCCGACCAAAGCGGTCTGTGATCGCATCGCGCTTGAACCGCGAATGCGCTCTATGTCGGATGTACGGCGTTGGGCGGATCTGACGCGGCTGGACAACACGCATCCGCTTGATTTCACTGTTCTGGCCGCTTGCGCCGAGCTCTACGGCCGACCAGCAGTTCGTTGGCTGTGGCGCACGGTAGAAAAGCATGGAGGGATCCCGTTATGAACAAAGCACTTGAGGACATGCTACGCCCCTACGCCCCGATCACTCCCCTTGATTGGGAACACGCGACACGGGAAATCGTACAGGAAATCGCCCTTCTCGGTTTATGGCGCAGCGGATTCTTTGAACAAGCGTCGTTCTACGGCGGAACGGCATTGAGGATTTTTCATGGACTCAACCGCTTTTCGGAAGGTCTTGATTTCTCACTGGAATACCCAGCCAACGAGCCAAGACTCAAATCCGCGCTTGCAGCACTAGAAACGGAAATGGCCTCATGGGGATTCTCTTTTCAGGCAGAGTCGAATCCCCCTGGTGACCGAACCGCGATTGAATCTGCCTTTTTGAAGGGCAACACCCACATCAACCTATTGAACATCGGAGTGCCAGCGGAACTGAGTCGGCACTTCCTGTCAAACCAGAAGATCACAATCAAGCTTGAGCTGGACACCAAACCACCGCCATTTGCCGAAACCGAGGTGAAAACACATCTCATGCCGACACCCTTTCAGGTGCGGTTGTATGATCTTCCCAGCCTTTTTGCCGGGAAGTTGCACGCCATCCTCTTCCGTGGTTGGAAGAACCGCGTCAAGGGGCGCGACTTCTACGACTTCGTCTGGTTCGTGGGGCGTAATGTACCAGTTAACCTTCCGCATCTCGAGGCCAGAATCCGGCAAAGCGGCAACAGCGGCATTGCCAAATTGGATATGGAGATTCTGCAAACCCTACTGTGCGAACGATTCGAGACGGTCGATCTCGCCGCAGCCGCCAACGAGGTGCGTCCATTTCTGCGGGACACGCGCGAAATTTCGCTGTGGTCTGAAAAGTTCTTCAAGGAGCTTTCCTGGCGTCTGACCGCGCGGATTTTCCGGAGCTAATCCAGGAAGAACTCGCCGACTATCTTCCACCCGAGGAAACACAAGGACTGTGGCTGCTGTTCAAAGCCGCTCTGGCGAAGCTCTGAGAGGGAAAAAAACGTGCGTCTGACCCGATTCCGCACCTTGAATGGGCACTACCCGCCCAGAAGGCATGCGATGAGGAAGAGCAGGAATCCCTTCGGGATGCCGTCGCCGTCGGTGATCGCGCACATCGCGGATCCGGATGGGGAATGCCCGCGATAGACCCGCATCGGGCTGCCGGGAGCGATGGCGTAGAGCGCGGAGCCCGAGGCGGAGTGGCCGGCATAGACGCGGAGCGTCTCTCCCTCGCCGAGGGTGTAGGCGGCGGAGCCGGAGGCGGAATGGCCTAGGTAGAGGCGCCCGTCGGCGATGTTGTAGGCGTATGCGGCGGTCCCCGATGCGGAGTGCCCCTTGTAGATGCGAATCAGCGATCCTTCCTGCTTCATCGTGTAGTCCGCCGATCCCGACGCGGAATGGCCGCGGTAGAGGCGGCCATCGGACGAGCTGAAGGCGTAGATGGCCGACCCGGACGCGGAGTGACCGGAATAGACGCGGGCGGCTTGGCCCGACATGGAGAGGAGCACGAGGAAGAGGGATAGGAGGGTGCACTTCATACCGGGAAGTCTCTCATAGATCGGCCGATCCGTCAATGCATACTGTT
>CAYOPG010000035.1:12436-21336 GCA_964405775.1 uncultured Lentisphaerales bacterium | reverse complement strand
CGAAATGGCCGGAGGGCTATATCGAAGTTCTTAGAGAGGCGGGTGCAAAGGAAAAAAACATTCCCTACTGCATCGGCTGGGTGCAGCGGTTCTTCTCGAAATACCCAAGTCGATCTGAGGACGAACTGGGGAGAATCGAAATCGAAGGATTCCTCTCGGAAATCGCCGCGCACCCGGGAATCGGCAACTGGCAGATCCAGCAGGCTCGCAACGCCCTTGAACTCTACTACGAGAAATTTAGAGGCCTTGCCCTCTCCCCGCGTGATGTTATTATCTCCGATCATGTTGCCGATACCGACCCTATCCATTTAAAGACTCCTTTCAAAAGTGCACAGCCAGACATACGTAGCGAATGCAACATTTTGAAAACTGGGTTAGTTTATCACCGGCCAATGAAAAATGTCAACAGTGAATTTGTGGAACACAAAATCTCGCCACTGGAACAAAAAAACGTTGTAGCTTTGCCTTCTGCAGATGACTCATCAATGAATACTCCCCATACTGGCGGCGACAGTTCCGGACGCTGCAATTGGGATATTCTAAAGGAGCGACTTAGAGAGGTGCTACGCATCGAACACTATTCTTATGCAACTGAAAAAACATACATTGCATGGATTGGGCGCTATATCGCCTTTCACGGCTGGCGGAAACCTTCGAGGCTGGAGGCCCCTGATATCCGTGCGTTCCTTAAACATCTGGCCATAGAGGAGCAGGTAGCCGCAACCACTCAAAATCAGGCGCTCAATGCCGTTGTTTTCCTCTACCGCAAGGTTATCAAAAAAGAGATTGGCGATTTCAGCGACTTTCCCCGTGCACGGCGTGGTCTCAGGTTACCCATTGTTGCGAGCCGTGAAGAGATCAAATCCGTGCTGGAACGGTTGCAGGGCAGGGATCTGCTGGTCGGACGTTTGCTGTACGGAACAGGTATGAGGATCAACGAATGCCTGAGCATGCGAGTACAGGATGTGCAGTTCGACCAGCACCGCATTGTCGTTCGGGCAGGCAAAGGGGATAAAGACCGCTACGTGCCGCTGCCCAAGTCTCTTGAGGAAGACTTGAGGATGTGGCTGAAGTGGCGAACCGAATTATTTGAGCGAGACAGAAGCCAAAACATGCACGAGGTAGAGGTACCCTTTGCGTTAGCCCGAAAATACCCAAGGGCACCGTATGATTGGGGATGGCAGTATGTTTTTCCCGCCGATGACTATTCGACCGATCCGCGTAGTGGGCATGTACGGCGCCACCATCTCGACGGGCAATGGATTCAACGCGCCGTCCGCGATGCCGTGCGAGCGGCAGGGCTGACCCTCCGCTTTACGCCGCACTGCTTCCGGCACAGCTTCGCGACGCACTTGCTGGAGGCCGGACAGGACATCCGAACCGTTCAGGCGCTGCTCGGCCATGCCAACGTCGAAACGACCATGATCTACACACACGTGCTCAACAAGGGGCCCATGGGCGTCGTTAGCCCGGTGGACACGCTCTGATTTCCTGAACCCCGAACCCTCCTACGCGGCGAGGACGCCGCGTCCACCTGACCCCTGACCCCTGAACCCTGAACCCAATCCCAATCCCTCTTCAGTAAACCCTCAGAAGGAACACACATGTCTACACGCATCGGCGTCGTCGGAACCGGCTACATCTCGCGCTTCCATTTCAAGGCATTCCAAACACTGGGCGCCAAGGTCGTGCGCGTCGCCGACCTCAACGGCGAGGCCGCACAGGCCGCAGCCGCCCCGTTCGGCGCCGCCGTTTCAGCCCAGTGGCAGGACGTCGTGTCCGCCCCGGACGTCGACACCGTCGCCGTCTTCTCGCCCACCCCGCTCCACGCCCCCGTCGTCCGCGCCGCGCTGGAGGCCGGCAAGCACGTCGTCTGCGAAAAGACCCTGTCGCTCTCCACGGCCGATTCGCTGGCGCTGGCCCGATTGGCCGAAAGCCGCGGGCTGCTGCTCTTCACCAGCTTCATGAAGCGGTTCTTCCCCGCCGTGCAACTGGGGAAGTCGCTCATGCCCCGCCTCGGCCACATCACGAGCGTCTATTGCCGCACCTATCAAGGCGTGGGCAAGGCCGCTCTGCACACCGGCACTGCGCCGAAAACAGCCTCGCATGCCGCAGCCTTGCGGAGGTTGATCGCGTTGTTGTTGGCGCCGGAGACTCGCGATCGCGCATTCCCGGGCAGGAGCGGCAACCGTGCCGCGGTTGTCGGCGGCAGAACGCGGCATCTGGCACTTTCCCCCCAGAACTCCAGATCCCCGCTTGCCGATCTGTTGCCGCGTCTGCTTGGGGAGCGGGACTACACACCGCTTGCGGGGGAGCCTTCTTTGACGGTGCATGTGGGGCGGACGCCTTACGTTGAAAGTCTGGGGCTGGATTTTGACACACTTCATCCCTTCGGGTACCACATCGTCATGCGCGATGGGCGCAACCTCGTTTTGGCGGGCAAGTCGGACAGGGGCAATGTTTATGCTGTGACCGATTTTCTGAAGCGGTATCTTGGGTACCGCCGTTTTGGCGGGTCTCCGGAACTTAACGAGATAACGCCGAAAAGCGAGGCGCTGACACTGCCGTCGGAGCTGGCAATCCGTGCCGAACCATCGATACACTCGTACATACTGGCATGGAGCGGTGCTACTGCAACATTCGGGCGCAACAGCCGCCTCACATGCCAAGCCACACATGCTCTTGACCGGGTTGTGCCGCCGTCTGAATACGGCGTTACGCATCCGGAATACTTCCCTATGGTCAACGGCGAGCGTATCTCCGTGAAGGCAAACGGTAAAATAGGCGGTCCTTGGAATCCGTGTGTGACCAATCCTGACATGCCTAAGCTGGTCGCCAAATATGCCGACAAGTTTTTCGCCGAGCATCCCGACCACATCGGTCTGCCTATGGGGGTCAACGATGGCGGCGGCGACTGCCAATGCCCCGATTGCAGCGCGGAGCTTGCCGAGACCGGCAACCAGTACGCCCGTTTTTACAACATGGCCGCAAGAGTGCTTGCCGAGAAGCACCCCGGCAAGCTCGTCAGCTTCATTGCGTACAGCTCTGCCGCACGCCAAGCGCCGCGCGGGGTGCGTATGGAGCCAAACGTTCTTGTGGAGGTCACCGGTATGGGCAGGGATGTATACGGCCGGCTTGACGAGTGGCAGAAGGCGGGGGTGAAGCACTTCGGGATTTACGATTACATCTATCCGTTCGGCTCCGGATACGTCACGCCGCGCTATTATCCCCGGATAATGGCGAAACTGTGGCGTGAAGCGCATGCGAAGTACGGAATCAAGACATTCTGGATGGAGTATTATCCCAAGAGCACCATTTTTGACGCGCCGCGCCAGTACGTTCTCGACGAATTGGCGTGGAACATCAATGAGGACGTTGAGGCGCTACTTGACGATTACTTCTCAGCGCTGTATGCAGAATCGGCTAAACCGGTTAAGCAGTTTTTCGACTTGCATGAGATGGTGTACGCCAGAAAAATCCATAAAAACGCACCGATGCTCGATTGGCAGGCGTTCAAGCAAATGGATGAGTATACGCGAGAGGATCTGGCGGCAATGGACGCCGCGTTGGAGGAGGCTAAGCGCCTCGTGCGCGATGAACTCGCACGCCGCCGTCTCGATCTGCTGGACAAGACATGGCGGTTTTCCCGTCAGCGGATCGAAGGCAACATTGTTGCGCGCGAACTTGCCGGGATCACCAAAATCGAGTCTGTTGCCGATGCTGATCGAGTTGTCGATCTTGTCGGGCGTGGTTATTCGGGAATAGCCGCAGCCGCGGCATTCGAGATGTCTCCGGAGGACGAGAAGCTAGTTTTCCACGAGGGGCTGCCGAAATCCGGTCTGAGTACCCTCAAGGAATTTTCGCGTCTGCTACCGCAGCCCAATTTCGAGAAAGTCAGCGATCCGGCGTTGGAGCGTATGACCGCATACCTTGAGGGTGCCGGCATCGACGTCGACGAATACTGCGGTCGTGCGGCTGAGAAGCATGAGGAGGCGCGGGCGGCATTCATGACCCAGAGCTACATCCGAAACAACAAGCTGGTCAACATGGTGCGCAACCCCTCGTTTGAGGACAGCGATGGTGATTCGCCTCCTCCACTTCTTGGAGACCACGTCGCGCTGAAGGGTGTGCCTGGGTGGAGTTCGTGGACATTCCCCAGTTCCGTGACCCGGTTTTTCCTTCAGGAAACCGAGGCAAAGAGCGGCAAACGCGCTGCGGCGATAGGGGAGATGCAGATCGGGGGTTCGCTGATTAGCTATGTGGCTCTTCAGCCGAATTGCCGGTATCGTCTTTCATTCTGGGTTCGGCGGAACCGTGGCGACGAGGGGTTCGGCATGGGCAGTGCAAGCGTCAGGATGCAGGGGCGTGGGAAATGGCTGGACAACGGCAGTGCCATTGTCATCCAGTATCCTGAATCCTGCGAGGACAACTGGGTGCAATGCTCCACGAGTTTTACCGCTCCGGACGAGCCCGCCACGGCGCTGATATTGTTGGGTGCGACCAAGCAGTCACCCGGCGCATGGACCGCATTTGACGATGTGAGTCTTGAGCTTATCTACCGGCCGGACTACACGGCTCCAGCTGGGGAAGCGCAATGATGCGGTTTGCTCTCTGTGCCGAGCATTCTGCCGACAGCCTTCCGCAAACCCGGCTGGCAATGCGGACGGCGGAACAGTTGATTGCGCAATGCAGGTGTTCGCTGCCAGACATTGTGGTGAGGTTGGTGGCTTCGGAGGCTGGCGGTGATGGAGGGTTCGACATAGCAGCCGATTCTCACGGCCTGAGCGTCAGAGGCTACGACGAGGGGTTGCGATGCGGAATCTATACCATCATGCAGGCGCTTGGATTCCATTGGTTCAGTCCGCAGGAGGAGGTGTTGATTCCCACCAGCAGAGTGGAGACCGATGTGGCGCGGCTTGTCGGGAGGCACGTGCCCGATTTCCCATACCGTGGATTGCACATTTGTGCCGGCAAATGGCATTATGACGACAAGGTGGCTCGTTGGATGAGCTACAACCGAATGAACCGGAAGCTGACGCACATGCATGAAATCGAGGAGACGGGCGACCGGCTCAAAGAGCTGGGGCTTCGTCCCGACACCACGGTGCACGCGTATGATTTGCTTATTCCGGACGGCAAATATTTTGCTAGTCATCCCGAGTACTTCTCGCTTGTCGGCGGCAGACGCATACGGCACTCGGAAGGCGGGCAACTATGCCTTTCCAGCCACGCGATGCGAGCGGCTTTTGCCGAGGAGCTATGCGTAAGGATTGCGGCGGACAGGGAAACGGCTGTTTTCGGGTTTTGTCCGAACGATGGATACGGACACTGCGAATGTGTCGACTGCCGTGCGCTTGATTCCACTGCCGACGCGGCGACAAAAGGGGTAAACCGCCGTGTGGCGGACTTTGTGCAGGACATCTGTGCGCGTGTTGCCTTGATGGAGCCTGACGCGCTGCTGGGGCACTATTCATACAGCAACTTTAACCGCTTTCTCGACTATGTTGAGGAGCCGCCTCCCAACCTGCTTGTTTCGTGTACGATGTTCCACTGCCACAGTCATTCGGTGTTTGACGGAGAGTGCCCGGTGAATCCAAAGCAGGCGGCGCGGCTGAAAGACGTCAGGAGCAAGGTCCGGCACGTTTATGTGTACGACTATTTTTCGCACAACTGGGGGAGCCTGCCGGCGCCGTATTGGCATGCTATAATCGAGGACTTCAGAGAATACAGACGGCTGGGGGTGGATGGCTGGATGTCGGAATGCGGCGCGGCGGATGCCGAGATGTGGGCGGCTCATTGGAGCGTATATTATATGGCCGCTAAGATGCTGTGGGACTGCTCGGGGGATTTGCCCGGCTTTATCAGGGAACTCTGCGCAGACCGGTATGGTTCCGGGAGCCGAGCGGCGGCGCAAATGGAGCGTTTTTATCACGCGTTGCAGGATGCAGTGTCAGATCATGGATTCTGCCTTGACAGGCCACCCGAGTCCTTCAAGAAGTTCTTCTCGCCGCAGGTTCAGGCGGAGTGTGCCGCCGCAATCGGTTCGGCCGGAGATTCCGGCCTTGTCATGCGTGAGCGGGCTGTTTTCGAACTCCAGCGAGAAAACTATAGAGAGCGGGAAAAATACGTGTCTTCCACGGCAATCACCGCGGGAAGGCTGGATGGGGCGCCACAGCCGCTGCATCTGGTGGAGCGCTCCAGCCAACTGCCGTGCAAGGAGTGCGATACGAAGGTATGGGTATCAGCAGACGCCTCCCAAATCCATTTCAGGATGCAAATGGATGAGACGCACATGGATAAACTGCTCGTGAATTCCGGGAGTCCATGCAACGGTGACAACATCGAGCTGTTTTTGGACGACGGTAAAAATCCGGCCATCTGTTACCACTACATCATCGCGCCAGACGGATCGATTTCCGCCAGCGAATGCGAGGGGACGCGGTGGAACTTCTCATGGAGGCACAATACAAAGGTGGTCGCGCACAGCCTGCCTGGCAGGTGGGAGCTTTCAATCTCCATTCCTCGTGCCGACATTAACGCCATGGAGGATTCATTCGGGTTCTCGGTCATACGCAATCGGTATCCCTGCGGATGGCGGATTTATGGTGTCCCGTCCGGCGGAGCATACTTTGCCACAGAAAAGTGCATCCGTTGCATAATACCGGAGAACGACGGCATATAAGCGGTGGTCACACGACTAAGATCGCAACTCTACGGTTTAATTTTCACTAAGGGGATTTTGCATGGCCAAGACAAGATCATTGCCCGCAACATTTTCCACAGAGGGAGAAATAGATTCATCCCTATCGGTTCCAGATCAGGAACTCATCGCAATGATGCGCCGTATTGATGGGGATGTCATAATTCTTGGCGCAACCGGAAAGTTGGGAATTTCGTTGACCGCATTGGCTGTGAACGCCGTTCGGGAGTCCGGTGTCAGCAGAACGGTCTACGGGGTTAGTCGATTTACAGAATCGTCAGCTTGGAAAAAGTTGGAGGCATGCGGCGCGGTTCCCATTCTCGCCGACCTTCTCGATCCTTCCGCCGTGGCGGCGCTGCCACGCGCAAGGAATGTAATGTTCCTAGCGGGTCGAAAGTTCGGAACGGAGGGCGGAGAGCCTCTCACATGGGCCATGAACACGATCGCTCCTTCGTTTGTGGCGGAGCATTTTCGCGACAGTAGGATCGTCGCGTTCTCGACCGGGTGCGTCTATCCGCTGCGTGGCATACACGAGGGCGGGTGCGATGAGACCGTCGCGCCTGAACCGATCGGGGAGTATGCGCAATCTTGTCTAGGCAGGGAGCGTGTCCTCGAATATTATGCGCGGAAAAACGGAACCAAACTTCTGCTCTTCCGCCTGAACTACGCAAACGATTTGCGCTACGGCGTCCTGCACGACATCGGGAACGCGGTTTGGAAAGGTCAGGCCATCAACAACTCAGTCGGACACTTCAATGTCATATGGCAAGGGGATGCGAACAATATCGCGCTGCTCACCCTGGAGCTCGCAGAAATCCCGTCCGCCGTTCTCAACGTGACGGGGCTGGAAACAGTGAGCGTTGAGGAAACTGCGCTCGAAATGGGGCGAATCATGGGTCGCGAGGTTAGGTTCACTGGCGAGCCGGGCGATCTCTGTTACCTTAGCGATGCATCGAAAATGGCACGTATTTTCGGACGCCCGCGAGTGTCCCTCGACGAAATGATCCGTCTACAAGCCAAATGGATCATGGCGGGCGGAACGTCCATCGGCAAGCCGACTCACTTCGAAGTCAACAACGGGAAGTTTTGAAGATGAAGAAGATTTCGGACATCAACCCGGAAGTCCTGCGCATGGTTCGGCGAGGCACGGTGATCCCGGCGCAGGTTCTGGCGTTGGACTCAAGCAGGCGGTTTGACCCCAGGCGCCACAGGGCGCTGACCCGCTACTTCATTGACGCCGGCGTAGGCGGTATCGCGGTGGGCGTCCATTCAACGCAATTCGAGATCAGGAACCCTGACATTGGACTGTTCGAAACGGTTCTGGGCGAGACGTCGCGCGACATCGACGCATGGTGCGCTAAGCGAGGTCGCCGGGTTCTGAAGGTTGGCGGCGTATGCGGAAGGACTGATCAGGCGATAAAAGAGGCCTCCTTCGAGGCTGAGAACGGCTACGACGCAGTTCTCCTCTCGCTTGCGGCGTTCAAGGACGCCTCGGTTGAGACGCTCCTTGACCATTGCCGTGAAGTGTCGAGAATTATGCCGCTGGTAGGCTTCTATCTTCAGGCAGATGTTGGCGGCCGGTTCCTCCCGTTCGAGTTCTGGCGCGGCTTCGCGGAGCTCGAAAACGTCATTGCTATCAAAATGGCACCATTTAGCCGCTACGGCACCCTTGACGTAGTGCGCGCGATCGCCGAGTCCGGACGCGATGACATTGCTCTTTACACAGGGAACGACGACAACATTCTTATTGATCTCCTTTCGGAGTATTCGTTCAATGGACGTACATTGCGTATCCGCGGCGGACTTCTAGGCCACTGGTCGGTTTGGACTCGCAAGGCCGTCGAGCTGCTTGAGGAAGTTCACGCCGTGGTTGAAAGTGGTGCGCCGGTACCGCGGGAAATGCTCTCACGGGCTATCAAGATAACCGACTGCAACGCCGCATTTTTCGATGCCGCCAACCGTTTCGCCGGCTGCATTCCGGGTCTTCATGAAGTCCTACGGAGGCAGGGGTTGCTGGAAGGCACCTGGTGTCTGGATCCGGACGAGACGCTCTCCCCGGGCCAGGCCGAGGAGATTACCCGCGTTTGCAACGCCTACCCAGAGCTTAACGACGATGCGTTCGTATCAAGCCATCTTGAGGAATGGCTTGCCAACTGAGGACATGCGCGACGCAGTTCCTTGCTCTGTGCTCTTTCTCTTC
>CAYOPG010000035.1:0-12336 GCA_964405775.1 uncultured Lentisphaerales bacterium | reverse complement strand
CGGTAGGGCGCGCCGTGGCTTCGTGCCTGGATTTCGGCGCCGAGCTGCTTACCCTTCATGCTACCGGCTCTAAAGCCATGATCGAGGCAGCGGCTAAAACGGTGAGCGTATCCGCCTCGGATACTAAATTGCTGGCGGTCACTGTACTGACCAGCATGGATCAGGATGATTTGGATATACTCGGCGTTAAACGCTCTGTCGAAGAACAGGTCGTGGCACTGGGCACAATGGCCATACAGTCCGGCGCCCATGGTCTAGTATGCTCGCCCAAGGAGTTGACGGCGCTTCGCAAAGCACTCGGTCCGGCACCGTGGCTTGTCACGCCTGGAGTGCGTCCGTCTGGCGGCGATCTGGCCGACCAGAAACGCGTTGCCACGCCCGCTCAGGCGATACGCGACGGCGCCACACACCTCGTTATAGGCCGCCCGATAATGGATGCACCGGACATGCGCGCGGCAGCCTTGGCGATCCGTGAGGAGATGGCTGGGGCTTAAGGCTCTTCAACCCAGCGCAGATATCTCATTTCCTTTCCGTTATGGTATGCAATGCTCCATATGCGGCGTTCTACTTTGCCCACGCGCCCGGTGGAAGTTATCCTGAAGTATTGAGAATTGACGGTAACCCTGTCCGCGATTTCCGCGCTCAACCCCTCGATTCGGGAGAAGAGATCCTCTACGCTTGAAAACGGATTTGGTTCGTTGTCGACCATTAACTCGCGCTCTTCCATTATGGCGCGAGCGAGGATGTCGTCTACATCCGGCAAGGTACGGAGCACATCGTATGGCGCCGACTGTATGTTTATTTTGCCGTCGCCATACGTGGTAAGCATGTGTTCGATTCCGGCGATCACTATTTCGTTTGTGTCTGAAAAACGGTTGAATCTTGAGAATCGTTCGCCGACTTTGTCCTCGAGAGTCGCGGGATCGAAGACGCCGCCTGTCAGAATTTGTTCTGAAAATCCCTTTACGAGCAGGAGCTCTCGCACCGTGTCTACGGGCCCATTCTTGGAGCGGTAGGGCGGGTCGAGCAGGCTATAGTAATCTTCCGTCTCCGCCCCTTTGGGGTTGGAGGTGTCGTCGCTGTCCATCCAGTCAAGAATTGGATCTATGATGTCCTCCCAATATTCTTCCGGCAATCCGATGTTCTCCAGAAGCTTCTCCCAGTCCTCTTTCGAGAGCAGGTTAACATTGAGTCTGCCGGGTTCAGGCACAATGTCGAGTATGACGAAGCCCTCGCCAACGGGCTCCACAAGTCCCGTTATAGACTGCCCAAGCTTGATACGTTCGGCGGCATCGAACCAGCGGTCCTCATTTTCGGGCGTGTCAGAGGCAGGACCCCCGCCGCCCTGCTTGTCCATCAGCATTTCCGCTATTGCGAAGCCCGATTCAGCCAATTGGGTGGCCTTGACCCTGTCGCGCGCGTAGCTCGCGTATCGAGCTTCAAGATGCGCCTCGTATCCGAAGGATCCGACTATCAGCGACAAAATTACAATGACGAACAGCGTCATGATGAGCGCTGAACCATTATTGGCGCCTATGTTTTTTTCAACCCGGCCGTTCATGATTAAAACCTGATCCTCATTGGCCTGTTATGCGTTCCATCCCCTCCACCACTCCGTCTTTCCGGACGCCTATTCCTGTCGCGCTGCCTGTTGATGCGCGAACCGCTTGTCCTTTCCGGCGTGATCGTGACTCCTCCGCCGCCTGTTGAACCATCCGGGGCTCTTATTCCACCTCCGCCCGGACCATTGACGCCCTCAGGGCTGTTTCGTCCGCCGGGTCTTCTGGGGGAGCCTCTGGTCTGGACTGGATTCCACGACATCGCCGCCATCGGTATTTCCACCAGACGCGTGTATTCCATTGGGTTTTCCTTGTCCTTCTGCGGTTTCATGGCGATAGAAATCATGACGTGCGTGGGGATTCGGTTGCTCGGAGTCCACTCGTCGAGCCATTCGTACGGCTCGCCAATCGCCTCTTTTTTTTCGGGATCTTTCATGCGGCAGTCAAACGAAATCACCTGATCTGATATCAGCAATGGCTCCACGTCCTCCTCTGGGTCGAACTCTTCGTCCTGCCCGACGAGCTGCCAAGCCTTAACGTAAAGACCCGGCTCCCCTCCCTCGTCGCCGATGAACAGCTCAACTCGATGTGCCGCTCCAGCCCACGGAGTGTCTTCCCCGATGAGCGAATTTCCGACTTTGACCCACGAAATTACATCCTCGGCATCGGGCGTCTCTCCACCGTCCTTGTGCATGAAGCCGTATTCGTAGCTTGGCTCGGTAGCCTCGGGGTAAAAAGCTGATCTGAGGGACATTACAACCTGCTCCATCACCGCCTCCGCATTGTGTGATTCGTCCGCCAGCGCGGTTCCCGTAGTCCATGACTCGATCCCCACGTTCAACACGGCCATGACGGTGATCGACAGTACGCTTAGTATTGAAACCGCCAACAAAAGCTCGATGAGCGTCACGCCCTCGCGCGCCGTTTCCCGTATGCCGGCAAATCTGGTGTTCATGCGTGTTTTCATTATCCCATCGCCGCCTAGTCGCCGTAATATATGAGCCTGACGTACTCCTGCTCCATGCCAGTTCCGCCGTCACCCTTGACAACACGCGTTCGGACGACGTACAGTCCGTCATCGCTCTCGTAATCATCAACCGTTCGCTCGAACGTCCAGCCCTCTACCAGTCCGCTGTCTGGCGAAACCGGCAGATCCTCCTCCGGATCGGTCTCTATAATCATAGGGTATTCCGCCTCGCCCCGGTTGAGCACGTTTGCTGCCTCCTGCACGAACGCCGAAGCTTGAAAAATCTCCAGACTCGCCGCTATTCCTCCCATGAGGCTGAAGGTGCACAATCCCAGAATCACCGTAGCCAAGATCACTTCGATCAGGGTCATTCCGGATCGCGATTTGTCCATGTCAATCCTCATATCCACTGATTATCTTAACCGAGCCAACCGCATTGACCTCCACGAACATCTCGTCACCGCTTTCACCCGCGTTGCGTACGGCTATCCTGTGGGGACGCACTGTGCCGTTTGCCCTGTAACGGATTACGATGTCGCTGCCCTCCGGCTTGGTGAAGTCGTCGTAAAGAACCTTCGAGTACGCCGATCGCGACTCCGCCCGATCCGTATACTCCTCAAACCAGAAGGCTACACCATCTGTCTCGCGCTCGATGTCTATCGAATCCTCAAACGAAACGGTATCGTCGGGAACGTCCCCTTCCTCTTCGCCCTTCATCAATTCAGACGTGGCTGTGGCAGAGTCCAGACCCTGCCACAGCATGTTTTCCCGTTCGTCTTTCGATACTGCCATACCGAAGCCGCCTGATAGCGACGCACGCCTGCCAGCGCTGGTGTCAACGAGCGACTCCGTATCCGTCTCTACGCCGCGGTAGGCTTCCAGATCTGCTATGCCGAATGCCGTTGCTGAGGTGGACTCGCGGGCGCTCACACGGAACTTCCCCGCCCCCTGTACGATAGTCAGATCCACTGGAGTTTGGTTCAGCAGCGCCATTTTGCGCGCGTAGCGGCCTGCGGACGCTATCTCGCGGGCACCCATCCGCAAACGACCGCCCGCAAGCAATGGCCCGATCTGCGGTGCTGCCACCGCAGCCAAGATGCCGAGGATCAACACCACAAGCAGTAGCTCCACAAGCGTGAAGCCACTTCCTGCGGCACAGCCCTTATCCCCGTAGGAACGTATGCGACGCATCGCAAAAAACCATCAGTTGTTCTCGGCGTTAATAATATCGTCCGAGGTGTTCATCTGACCGTCGCTTCCGGCGCTTCGTATCTCAAAGGAGTTTTTCTCTTTCTTGTAAGCGAACGGCACGCCCCATGCGTCGTTCAGAGCCTTCTTCTCCAGTAGCCGGCCTTTATCCCCCATCTCCTGAGTGAGAACTTCGAGAGAGTCTGGAAAGCGCCCAGTCCGTATCTCGTACGTTTTCAGAGACGTCTCTATGGCTGAGATGGAAGTGCGCGTGGCGCTCACGCGCGCCTCATCGCTCATCCCTACCGTGTTCATGATGGCGACCCCCGCCAGAATGCCGAGAATTGCGACGACTAACAACAGCTCGACCAGTGTAAAGCCGCTCCGGGACAGATGCCTGCCTTTTTCCAAAGTTCTTTTAATTGTCTTTTCCATTCTAGCTCCTCCTTGATTACTGCTTGTAAAACGACTGCAAAAGCGATTGCATTATAACAAAGAACCGGCTTTCAACACAATGATGGATTTATTTCTGGCTTGATTGGCGAACGCGCGCCGCTTGGGAAATATAATTCCGCATAGACAAACAACAAGTGTCGGTTTATATTGGTGGCCTCCATGTATGATTGGAATTTTTTTGCTGGGGGCGGGATTTGTCTTTATTAAAGTTTCAGGATGTATCGTTTATTGGCGATGGCAAGGCCATACTAGATAAAGTAGACTTTGCCGTTGAACAGGGGGACTACATCTCAATAGTAGGTCCCTCGGGAGGAGGCAAAAGCACATTCCTGAAACTTTGCTGCCATCTTATCAGTCCCGCTTCAGGAACCATTTTGTATAAAGGCAAGTCCATATTGGATCTAGATCCCATGGAGGTAAGAAAGAATATCGCCTACTGCTTCCAAACGCCGCATTTGTTCGGGAAAACGGTTATTGACAATGTCGCCTTTCCGTATGTGATACGGAAAATTGTTCCGGATTTAAAAAAGATAGAGGAACTGCTTGCCGCCTTTAACCTGGATATAAGTTATTTAGAAAAAAGCATCGTCAATTTGTCCGGCGGGGAAAAGCAGAGAATCGCGCTTGTCAGAACACTGCTGTTTCAACCGGAAATACTGCTTTTGGATGAAGTGACTTCTGCGTTGGACGAGCGAAATGCCTTAACAGTGGAAAAAGTTGTGAGGTCTTTTTACGAAACTGGCACTGCTGTCCTATGGATAACCCACAACGTTGAGCAAAGCAGGAGAAACGCAAACAAGATATTGACGTTGGAGGCTGGTAAAATAAAATCGGTCGAGGTGATAAAATGAACGGATCTGGCAATCTGATGAATACTTCCTCTTTGCTCATTGCTTCTTCTCTGGTTTTTATCTCAGTTTTGTTTTCCTATTTTCAAAAACTGGAGTTGGAAAAAGATATCGCGATAAGTGCTCTGAGAGCCGTCGTGCAATTAGTCGCCATAGGGTATTTGCTCGGCTACATCTTTGAGCTTGAAAGTCCTTTTTTCACAACATTGCTCCTTCTCGCCATGACCATCAACGCGTCGTACAATGCCGCGAAGAGAGGTCGGGGGATTAAAAACGGGTTCGTGATTTCTTTCATATCAATTTCAGCGGGTGCTCTAATAACGTTGTCTATCCTCCTGCTCTCAGGGGCTATAAAGTACGAGCCCTATCAGGTTATCCCAATAAGCGGCATGATCATCAGCAATTCAATGATTGCGATAGGACTCTGCCACAAGCAGTTGATGGCAAATTTTAAGGGTAAACGCGAGGATGTTGAAACCAAGCTTTCTCTGGGTGCCGACATACTGCCGTCTTCGATTGAAATTATCAGGGATGCAGTAAGAACGGGCATGATGCCAACTGTTGATTCGGCGAAGACCGTGGGCATTGTTGCCCTCCCCGGCATGATGACCGGTCTTATTCTCGCCGGCACATCCCCGGTGGAGGCGATAAAGTACCAGATAATGGTTACCTTCATGATGCTGTCCACAACTTCAATCGCATCTTTTATATCCTGTTATCTAGCTTACAGGGGGTTCTTTAATGATAGGAAGCAACTGGTCTATCCTGCCTGAACGGATCGAAGTAGCAAGCTGGTCTCATTGTTCTGCGGGTGGCAGTAGAGAGATACGGCGAAATCGGCTCATTTGACCTAATTGACCTGCATAGAAGTTTTCATGTCACACAAGTAAACTTGCATGTATACTAT
The DNA here is from genome assembly GCA_964405775.1 of uncultured Lentisphaerales bacterium. Classification (GTDB taxonomy): domain Bacteria; phylum Verrucomicrobiota; class Kiritimatiellia; order RFP12; family UBA3636; genus JAAZFF01. Next base: position 6,411 of record CAYOPG010000035.1, on the reverse strand, counting down.
CACGCAAAACAACAATCTCAGCCAAACCACGGAGACACGAAAATGAGCTTGAACGAGATCACACGTATACACAACCGCGTCACAGGGAGGGCGTCGTCATGGAACACCGAGGGGCGCAATAGCGACTCCTGGCAGATAGGTCCTGGCGAGACGCGTGTTCTTGCGGACATCAAAGGTCCCGGCCAGATCACGCACATATGGATGACTCAGGGCAACCACTACCGCGAATGCCTGCTGAAGATAACCTGGGACAATGCGAAGTTCCCAAGTGTTCTGTGTCCGATTGGAGATTTCTTCGGCCTCGGCAATGGTATAGTCACTTCTTACCAATCCGAATTTTTTTACCGCCTCGACGCGCTTCCCGTACCAGTTCAACAGAGGGTGCGCCCTCAACTGCTATTTGCCTATGCCGTTTCATGAGCGTGCTTTGGTCGAGCTGGTAAACGAGAGCAACGAGACCCACAATCAATACTTTTACATTGACTACGAGACCATGCCGGACATGCCTGCCGACACCGGGCTGCTGCACGCCGAGTTCCGCCGTACGAATCCATTTGGCGGATGGGGCCACGAAATTGCTTCTAACCGCGCAGGCTCGCATCTGGCGAACATCGCCAACAAGGAGCGACTGGCGTGGGACAACAACTACGTCATCATGGAAACAAAAGGGCGCGGCCATTATATCGGGTGCAATATCAGCGTCACTAACTTCCGCGGCGACTGGTGGGGCGAGGGCGACGACATGATATGGGTCGATGGCTACAAATGGCCGCCAGATCTGCACGGCACCGGATCGGAGGACTACCTGAATCAGGCATGGGGAATGCAGGACAACGCCTTCCAGCGCAATGGCAGTTCTGTCTTTGAGGGGCGGACGACAATCGTACCCTCCATAACCCCGTGGGATCAGGGCGGTTATCAGACAAGCTACGTGTTCCATATCGAAAATCCGGTCCGCTTCCAAAAGGAAATAAAGGTTACCATTGAGCACGGCCACGGCAACCATCTGGCAAACGAGATGTCGTCAGTCGGCTACTGGTATGCCGAAAAGCCGGCTCCTGCCATTCAACCACCGCCTGTTGCAAAACGCATGCCGGTGGCGCGAGACAACTTCGGCCGCTGGCTCTACGACGAAAAGAACCAATGTCCAGGCAAGACCGTCGAACTCAACGACGAAATGAAGCAGATGAAAGCCGAGTGGGCAGAGAAATACGTAAAGAAGTAGGAGCCTTAAACCGAACCCTGCAAAACTCCAAATAAATGAGTTCCACGTCGTGGCTTTTTCGCATCCAAAACACTAATAAGGGGGGCGTGCGCTTACGGGGCGACCACCCGCCAGTGCTTTTCCGCGCCGTATGGAAAGTCGTGGATTGTAATGTTGCGTACTCTTGGGTTGAGTAGCAGGTGGGTCTTTCGGTGGTGGATGAAAATCCAGGGGCAGTCCTCACGCACTTTCTCCTGCATCTGACGTATTAAGTCGAGCCGCGCAGCGTCATCAAGCTCGGTGTCCGCCTTATCGAAAAGGACGTCGTACTCGATTTTGTTGTAGTTGGCACGATTTGGTCCCGGCGAAGAGTTACGCCCGACGAACAGCTGCATGAAATTTAGAGCCGAGGGGTAGTCGGCCATCCATCCGATATAAAAGATCTGTGCTTCGCGACGTCCGACTTTTTGAAGGTAGGAAGGCCAGTTGTTGTATTGGAGATTTACCACGATGTTTATGCGGTCCATGAATGAGGAGAAAAGCTCTGCTGATTCGCGCGTCTCCTGATCGGTGCGTCCAAGGTCAAGTGTGAGCGTCAACCTGCGCCCCGTGGCAGGGTCTATGCCGTCCGGGTATCCGGCCTCCGCCATCAGCGCCTTGGCTTTTTCGAGATTGAATGAATAGGTGTGCGGAGTATCGAGTTTGCCTTCTATACCTGGCGGTACAGGGCTGTTAGCCGGGGCAACGCGGCCGTTGTTGAGCTTTATCCATTGATCGCTGTCGAACGCGCACGACATTGCCTGACGCAGTTTTTTATTATTTCCCACAACGGGATCGTCGAGATTGAAGCCTATATAATACGTGTCGAGACTCGGTTGCGACTTGAGGATGATGCCGCGCCGGGTCATTTCATCCGTGAGAGTGCCATCCGGGTTTACAACTGCATCCCAGTTGTCGCGCGATATCTCGCCAGCGACGTCAAGCCCGCCATCAAGAAACGAGAGCCAGCGAGTAGAGGCGTCTTCCATTACGAGGTAGACAAGATTGTGAATTGGCGCTCCGTCTTCAGCGCCGGGGAGCAGAGGCGTCGCGTCTCGCGCTATGTCGCGGCCCGGCCGTCTTTCGAATTCTATCCGGTAACCGCGACGCCATTTGACTAGTCTGTATGGGCCGCTGCCGACCTCTACCGAGTCAAAATCGACTCCGTACTTTTCCACGGCCTCACGCGGCACGATTGCTGTATACGGCATGGCGAGAACCCATAGGAAATCTGGCGATGGTTTTTCGAGGGTTATCTGCACGGTATGAGAATCAAGAGCCTTAAGACCCGCGATGTCGAGGGAATAATCAGTGGGCTCATCGGATTTCGATGCCTCATGAAACTTCTCTACGCCCTTGATTTTGTTTTCTATGGTCCAATATCCAGATAACGACAGCTTCGCATCCGCCAGTCGCTTGAAAGAATACACCACATCTTCGGCAACCAGTTCACGGGTGGCGGGTTCGCCAGTGGCAGAGTCCACACCCAGACACGTGTCGGGGCCGAACTGTATGCCTTTGCGGAGGTGGAAGGTGAGAACTGTGCCGTCTGCGGAAACTTCCGGCATAGACTCTGCCACGCAGCCGCGCAGTTTGTAAGGGCGCGTAGCGTATTCGTATTCCAGGAGTGTTTCGTAGACGAGGGATACGCAGCGCATGTCACCGACGGCCTCTGTTTTGACGGGGTCGAACGACGAAGTGCGGTCCACGGTGCGATAAAGAGCGCCACGGTCGGCGGCACTTGCGCAGACCGATAAGACGGCAAGGATGATTGCTCCTGTTTTACTATTCATTTCCCGTTGAAAATAGGCGCTTGGCGTTGGCGGTTGTTGCGGTGCCGAGTTCTTCCGGCGTTATGCCGAGTTCTCGTGCGAGACGCGTTGCTGTGTGGACTATCATTGCAGGTTCGTTTGGCTTGCCGCGCATGGGGGCGGGTGTCAGGTACGGGCAATCTGTTTCTACCAGAAGGCGCTCCGGTGGCAGAGTGCGGACTGTGCCACGCAGTTCTGAGGCGTTGTTGAAAGTGAATATGCCGCTGACTCCTATGTGAAGCCCCAGGTTGACCACTGCGTCAGCGAAATTTTTTCCGCCTGTGAAGCAGTGGATCACGCCCAGGCGCCCGCAGTTGCGCATTTCGCGTGAGCCATGGCGTTCAATCGATGCAAGCGTGGCGTCGTCCGCATCGCGGCTGTGGATGGTGCACGGCAATCCGAGCTCTCCCGCAAGTTCGAGCTGCGCCTTGAAGAGCGCGATTTGAGCGTCCTTTTCATGCATGGATGGATTCCGCGAGAAGTCGAGGCCGGTTTCACCGATAGCGTGAATGGAAATTCCTTCATCACGAAGCGCGGAAATGCGGGAACGCAGCTTCCTCATAGTTTGCTCGAGCGATTCCGGGGTCGATGCCATTGTGATGGCGCAATCGCGGTCGAGACCAAGTGCGAGGAACACGTAGCCGGGGAATTTCCGCGCCATTGCGACCGCGTCTTCGTCGAGACTTTCGCCGCCTCCGACGGCGAGTATGCCTGCGAGGCCTGCTTCCTTGGCTCGCGCGATCTGCGCTTCATGCCCGGCAGCGGTGTCGGAGGGGAAATGCGCGTGGGAATCAAATGTAGTCATCGGAATCTGGGGTGCGCTGGGGTCTCCATGCGGAGCGTTTGCCAAAAAGCGCGGAACCGATGCGGACGAAAGTCGCGCCTTCCTCTATGGCAACTTCGAAATCCGCCGACATGCCCATGGAGAGCTCCGGAAGGCCAATATCGAATTCTGCGCTTAGAGAATCGCGCATTTCGCGAAGTTGACGGAAGTATTTGCGTGATTGCTCGGGTTCAGGCGACCATGGGGGGATAGTCATCAGCCCCACGAGGTCGAGATTTCCCAGTGACAGGGCGGTGTTGATCGCGTCGCGCATTACTTTGGGATTGAATCCTGTTTTGGATCCCTCGCCAGAGACATTCACTTGGAGCAGGATCCCGGGGCGTCTGCCGATCTCTTCCTGAATGCGCGCGACATCCTCAAGCAGCGCAATCGAGTCTATGCTGTGGATGGTTGAGAAGAGCGACAGCGCGTGGCGAACCTTGTTGCTTTGGAGGTGGCCTATTAAATGCCATTCGGCGGAGCTGCATTGCGGAATCTTTGCAAGAGCCTCCTGAATCTTGCTTTCGCCGAGGATAGACACGCCCGCTCGCAGGGCTTCGTCAATTACCTCGGGTGGGAACGTTTTGGAGACGGCCACCAACTGTATATCACCGGGATCGCGCCCTGCGCGCTCCGCGGCGGCGGCTATGCGGCTTTCTATGGAGTGCAGCCGCGTCTCGAAAGAGTCGGAGGCGTTGTATTCCATATCAGATACGTTCTAGCCGAGGATTGTGCGTATGACGTCTTCGGCGGAGTAGTCCATATTATCAGCCGTACAGAAACGGCCGATGTTGATGACATCGTCCCCGATGGTGACGATTCCCGGTTCGGGTTGGCCGTTTGGCATGAGCTGCGGCTTTCCGGCTGCTGCTAGGAGCGCGTTGCAGATGCAGCAACGACCTTGCGTTTCTTCAGCGCTGCCGCCTTTTGCGACGTATGCCGCGATGGGCTCAGCCGCGCAGCGGCCACCGATTGTTCCGTCCTCCTTGACGAAGTGCTCGCGAAGGTACCCTAGATTACAAATGCGTTGGCGGTTAGCAAAGACTTCAGGCTCGGACAGCGTACCAGACACGTTTACCACCTTGAACGGATAGCCGGTTGGGGAGGCAAGACGATCTGTGAACACATGTGCTTTACCCGAGAGGGCGGATGCGATAAGCTCCCGCCTGATGTTCTCCGGGAAGCCGGAGTCTGTGCAAAGCGCGAAAGGCGTTCCGACTTGGACGCCGGACGCGCCTTGGTCGAGAGCGTACAAAAGCTTTTCATGGGAACCGTACCCACCTCCGAGCCAGAAAGGCAGACCAAGCTTGGCGATGTTCTGCAGATCTGGTTTGTCCCGCAGTCCGTAGATTGGCTGCCCGTCTTCAGTGAGCAGCATCTTGCCGCGGGGCGGGGCGTTGTGGCCGCCTGCCGTGGGGCCCTCCACGACGAATCCCTCTATAGTGGAGTCACGCACCTGGCGAAGCAGCATCGTTGCCAGAAGATCAGTTGAAATTATCGGCAAAAAGTCTGGGCGCAACAAGGGGTCGGCGGAGAAGCCGTTCTCGATGAATTCCGCGGGATCGAACACCCTTATGCAATCAGTGGCCGGTGTTGCGCCTTTTACATGTATGCAGTAAGTGGCTGGTTCGTGGCGTGACATCGCGTCGAGGGCGGCGGGGATGCCGCTCGGGATGCCAGCGCCCATTATTACGACGGAGACTCCGGCGAGCATCGCCCCGTAGAGGATTGGAAGGTGCGGGATCTGTATTTTCTCGAGCAGATTTATTCCCACGGGGTTTGAGTGCGTTTCCTTTGCGAGGAAGACCTCCACGAAGGCCGAGACAATACACAGTTCGTCTGCCCAGCGGTTGCTTTTGACTTCGACTTTCTCGGCTGGTTTATAGGGCTGTCCTTCCTTCCTTCCTTCAGGGAGATAGAACGTCTCTAACATTCTTTGGGCAATGTTCTGAAAAGGGAAGCGCGAGAGCGCATGGCGCACTTCGCCGCCAAAGTCTCCATCCTGAAGGCGACGTGCAAACATCTGCGTAATCCCGGTGCCGGAAATGACGCCGAGTTGTCCGACTTTTGATACGGCGCGAGCCAGACCCCAATCGGAAACAGCGACTCCCATGCCCCCTTGGATAATTTTTGGAACTTTGATTTTCAACTTAAAAAATGCCTCTACTGGAGTTTGCGCAAAATAGGAACGACCTAAAAAGGTTCTTTTAAAAAGATTTCCGACATATTAGCATTATGAGGGGCTTTGTCCAAGATTTTTGTTGGTTTTGGTGCAACGAGTAAAATTGCAATATCAAATGGGTTAACGTTGAGAAAAATTAAAAAAAGCCCTTGCAAGGCGGTGTGTCATGTGTTAGATTACTGGGCGTTTTAGGCGAGCTTAGCTCAGTGGTAGAGCTCTACCTTGCCAAGGTAGATGTCGAGGGTTCGAATCCCTTAGCTCGCTCCATTTTTTTGTGGGAGTATAGCTCAGTCGGTAGAGCAACTGACTCTTAATCAGTGGGTCGTGGGTTCGAATCCCTCTACTCCTACCA
>CAYOPG010000034.1:0-22152 GCA_964405775.1 uncultured Lentisphaerales bacterium | reverse complement strand
TTGAGAGTGTTCGTCTCTTTTGAAATCAAGCAACCATGTTGGACTATTCATTTTCTCCCCGATCATCATACCCATTGTTTGTTTTCGTCGGTTTAGTCCGGGTAATTGGCTGCACCAAAGCCACCAACATGATATAAACCCACACACTACCAGCCGAAGAAAAGACGAAGAAATTTTACACTAATGTATTTGATTTAACTACACATAATTATTATCGTCACCGTGGCTCGCCCTTGGGTGTTCAGTATTTGACGGATGCGCTTGTTTCAGAACCACGCGGCTCTCGGCTTCGGTGTCCAGGACTATGACATACCGCGGGTAGAAAGCAGAGTTTTTCACGGTTGCGTTTTGTGCGCAAAAGTTGTAACATGTTAGCTCTGACATCTTATTGGCGGAATAATTTCTGTCCGGCAACCGAGCATCGAGCCCTGCCTTCAATACAGGGCAGTTCCGGTGTAGGGGTTCCGTTTACAAGGGGGAATCTTCCATAATGACTAAAATTCTAATCGTCGACGACGAAGTACGTATTCTCATACTCCTTCAGAGTTTGCTGAAGGCCAACGGGTATGAGACCGTCACCGCAAAGGACGGTAATGAGGCGATCGAGACGGTGAATAAGGGCGGTATAGACTTGATGATAACCGATCTACGTATGGCTCCGATGGACGGCCTTACGCTTATCGGAAAAGTCAAGGAAACCCATCCCAAACTCCCGATAATCCTTCTGACAGCTTACGCCTCGGTCGAGACCGCGATCGACGCGATGAAATGCGGCGCTTTCGACTACCTAACAAAGCCCTTCAAGGTGGATGAAATGCTCGCGACCGTTAAACGCGCGGAAGCCTGCGTAGAGAACGACTCAGTGACGGTGCCCGAGGTTCCTGAGGCTCCGTTGCGCTACCGCTTTGAAAACCTCATCGCCACCAGCTCCACCATGCTACACGTGTGCGAGATGATCCAGCGCGTCGCACCGACTGCGGCAACGGTGCTGATCTATGGCGAAAGTGGCACGGGCAAGGAAGTTGTGGCTAAAGCCATACACAACAACAGCCCGCGGAAGGACAAGCCTCTGGTATCCATAAACTGCGCTGCTCTGCCGGCGGACCTGCTGGAATCGGAATTGTTCGGCCACACAAAAGGCGCATTTACCGGGGCAATCGCAGACAAACCCGGTCTGTTCGAGACAGCGGAGGGCGGTACGATATTCCTGGACGAGATCAGCGCGCTCCCTCTGCCATTGCAGGGTAAACTACTGCGCGTTCTACAGGAGAAAGAAATACGCCGCGTTGGCGGAAACACGACCTTCCCAATCGATGTGCGTGTAATGGCAGCCAGCAACACCAACTTAGAGCAAATGGCGGCTGAAGGCGCATTCCGAACCGATCTCTACTATCGTTTCGCAGTTATAACGATAGACATACCGCCGCTGCGCGAGCGAACCGACGACGTAATACCGCTGGCGCAGCATTTCATGCAGGCGGAAATGGCGGAAACGGATGAGAAGCTCGCCTTTTCCAAGGAGACCATCGCCATCCTTATGGCTTACAAGTGGCCGGGTAACGTGCGCGAATTGGAAAACGCAATAAAACATGCAGTGACCTTCGCGCAGACGGACGTCATAACCCCGGAAGACCTCCCTCCCAGAATTGTGACGAGAGCCAGAGAGACTCAGGCGGAGCAGCCTCAGGAAACAGCTACGACACAGGGTGGCACACCTCACTCCCTGAAAGGGTTTCTGAAGCAAAAGGAGAAGGAGTATCTGGATAAAATCCTGACTGACAACGACGGCGACAAAGAGAAAACGGCCAAGACTCTTCAAGTAAGTCTTGCAACCTTGTACCGGAAGCTGTCTGACGACGAGCCGACGACGGAAGGCGGAAAGAACAAGAAAGATTCCGGAGCCAATCAAGGCACCGAAAATGAATAAAGACGATCTGGAAACCTTAGGGAATCCTTTACCCCAAACTGCGGCTTCGGCAAACGATCAGACTCAGCGATCTTGTCCCGAATTAGCGCACGAAATAAACAACCTTCTGTTGATAATTCAGAACACGGTCTCGCACGGTTTCGGCCGACGATCCGCATCTAAAGCAGAGCGAGATGCTTTGGAGACAGTAACTGTTGCTGTAAAGAGGGCGTCCGCCCTCGCTGGTTACATGATGGATGAAAAAGGCTCTTCCAGGGCGTTATTCGGCGTACCCTCGGCACCGGCCGAATTGATAGGCAACTGCCTCCCGCTTATACGGGGCGTTGTCTCCAGAAGCAACCTGCTAAAAGTCAAGACCGGTGATGCTTTACACAACATCAAGGTAGATCCCGACTTGTTCACTGAGGCGATCATCAATATAGTTAAGAACGCTGATGAGGCTCTCTCCGGCAAGGATAACGGCATGATCGAGATAGCCGTTTTTAACGAGAGGATCGAACCTGAGACGGTTTCCAGATTCGCCTCTTGTGGTTGCAATCCGCAAAACGGAGACGGTGTGGTTGTTTCCGTCAGCGACAACGGGGAGGGCGTTTCAGAGGAAACACTGGCCAATATGCTACAGCCGAATTTCACCACTAAAACATACGGCCATGGCATAGGGCTTGCAAACATACGCGATAGGGTTAAAATGGCGGGCGGAGGGATAAATATTTCATCTGTCCAAGGAGGGGGATTCCGGTTCGAAGCCTGGTTTCCGGCCACAAAGGAAATCTCAAAACCACTAGGCAACGAGAAGCAAGGTACCTCGTCCAGCAGCTCACGCGAGTCATGCGTCATATATGGAAATCGCAAGCCCTGCGTTCTTGTGTTTGATGACGATCAGGCGATCCTGCGCAGCTCCGCCTTAATGCTGGACTCCATGGCAGTGAACGCTTTTATGGCAAACAGTGTCGAGGAGGCTGTAAACGTCTTCGATGCCAATAAGGATGAAATAGACATTGTATTTCTTGATGCGAATATAGGGAGCGTTTCTTCGGTCGGTCTTATGGAGAAATTCATTCAGGCTAAACCCGAAATCCCAATTGTCGTAATGTCGGGATATTCCGAGACTAAGGTGCGTAAAGTGTTCCCGGAAGGTTCCTATTCCCGATTCTTAGCTAAGCCGTACACTCGCGCCGATTTCTGGGAGATAGTAACCGAATTCGCCACCAAACCGGATCAGCAAGAATGCGCTGATTGATATAATTCGAGCGAACAAAAATCGCCTGAGAGGCGTTATAAGTTTTAGCACGCCGCCATACAAGAAAGTGGCTCATGAAAACTTGGCAGCGGTAAAAAATAAGGAGATAAACGAATGAAAAAGTGTCCAAACCCTATCTTTAGCATCATTGCCATACTTTTTATTACTGGCGCACTTGCATCGGGCACTGACGAGAATGTGCCGGGAAAAGCGGTTGTTGAAACTAAAGCCTCTCCTAAGGAAGCGGCTGCGGCATACATTGCTAAAGGTGTTAAATGGTTGGCCGACAACCAAAAAGACGACGGTTCGTTCTCGAATGCCCAGTATCCGGGACTCTCCGGACTCGCACTGTGGGCCGTTGCCGCATCCGGAGACCCGGCCTACTCCAACGTAGTTAAACGCGGCGGTGATTTCATAATCTCAAAGGCCCAGCCGGACGGCGGAATCTACACTCCTCTTCCGGGGCGTCAAGGCGGCGGTCTGAGCACCTACAACACTGCCGTCTGCCTTACAGCAATAGCTGCGACAGGGCGCGACGACATAACGGAGCTTGTACTTAACGCACGCACGTTCCTGGCCAACTCGCAGCTGACAGGAGACGACTCGTTTAGCGGAGGTTTCGGTTACGATCCAGGCGGATCGCGCCGTTACGCCGACCTAATGAACACGCACTTCGTAATGGAGGCAATGCGCAGAACACAGCATTATGAGGACAAACGCCTTGCAGGCGGGAAGCGCGCCGACATTAACTGGGAGGCTGCGCTCAAATTCGCGGAGAGCCTTCACAACGGGCCGGATACCGGTGATAACGCCGGAGGCTTCGTATACAGCCCAGCAGACGCCAAGGCGGGCACAACAAAAACCAAGACTGATGACTCCAATGACGAACAATCCGAAGAAAAAATAGTGATGAAGTCTTACGGCAGCATTACATACGCTGGTCTTCTGGCGCTTGTCTATTGCGACATTGACAGGACGGATCCGCGTGTTCGCTCGACCTTGGACTGGGCTGCGAAACACTGGACGCTCGATGAAAACCCAGGCGTTGGCGATCAGGGGCTGTATTTCTTCTACAACGTGATCTCACGCTCCATGTCGGCGACGGAGCTTGACGCGATACCTCGTGAAAAAGGCGGTGAAATAGGCTGGGCACACGAAGTAATAACAAAGGTTTCATCTCTTATGCGCGAGGATGGAAGCTGGGTGAACAAAAACGGCCGGTTTTGGGAGAACGACCCTGTCCTTTCAACTGCCTACTCGGTTCTAGCCCTCGAGTTCGCAGCCGGAATCACTGACTAGGATGTCGACTCTCAGTAATTTTGTTTGAAACAATAAAAACTTATCCACGCGGGTATCCAATGAAAACAATAATTTCGCTTATCGTTTCCGCAACGGCATTTTTTGCTGCCGCCCAAACCGACATTCCCTCGCCAGAGGCTGTTCCCTCAAAAGATGCGGTCGCGAAACAGGGCGCTGCCGCAGTTGCTAAGGGCGTCAAATGGCTCGCCGAAAACCAAAAAGAGGATGGCTCATTTTCGAATCCGCAGTTTCCCGCTTTGACCGGCCTAGCAATCTGGGCTATGGCAGGTTCCGGAGATCCGCAGTACGCGCTGAACATTGAGAAGGGTGTCAAGTTCCTGCTTGGCTGCGCCCAGCAAGATGGTGGTATATACACGCCAATCCCGGGCCGCAAGGGAGGGGGTCTAGCAACCTACAACACCTCGATATGCCTCATAGCTTTGCATTCTACGGGGCGTGACGGCCTCGAACCGGTTATGCTGGGGGCTCGCACCTATCTTGCGGAGTCGCAGGAAATGAATGATCCGGAATACCGCGGAGGCTTCGGATATGACCGGGATAACGACCGCGCGTACGCCGATATGATGAACACCCACTTCGTTCTTGACGCCATGCGCCGTACGCAAGCGCTGGAGGATTTGCGGCCGGATGGATCAAAACGCGCCGATATCGCGTGGGACGCCGCGCTGGATTTCGTTCTGAAAATGCAGAACGATGCCAGTTCCGGGACGAACAACGCTGGAGGTTTCTTCTATGCGCCAGACGACGCCAAAGCGGGCAACGAGACTATCGGCTCAGGGGAGAATGAACGCGTTGTACTGCGCTCCTACGGCAGCATAACTTATGCAGGTCTCCTTTCGATGCTGCACAGCAACCTCTCGAAGAGCGATACAAGAGTCGCATCGGCAATCGACTGGGCTTCGAAGCACTGGACCCTCGAGGAAAATCCGGGAATGGGTGAGCAGGGACTGTATTTTTTCTACAACATCATAGCGCGCGCGATGTCCGCGTCGAAGCTTGAAGAAATCCCTCGCGCAAGCGGTGCCGATATCAAGTGGCGCGAAGAGGTTGTTGTCAAAGTCATTTCGTTGATGCAGAAAGACGGCAGTTGGATAAACAAAAACGGCCGTTTCTGGGAAAACGACCCGGTTCTTTCAACCGCCTACTCGGTTATCGCGCTGGAATTCGCCTCGGGCATGGCGGAATGAGTTTCATAGCAAGTACAGCACTTTAGTTTGCCGCAAATACCAGAGGCGGCGAAGTCGTACGAGTACGCGGAAGGATGTTTCGCCATCCGCAAATCAACCGAAGTTCGTCCGCATACACCTGTACTGCAGCAAAGCGACAGTCCGCAATGCCCCGTCCCTCCGATGGCGCCCGCTATATCTCGCGGCGACATCATCTGGAGCCGCACCTTTGTCTGGAAGCGTTTTTCAAGTATGTCAATGACGGGGTGCAGATCCACGAACTCAGGGCAGCTCACATGTACGGATAATGCCTCCCGTCTGACTGAAAATCGCATACGCAGGGTCTGTATGCGCCGCTGGTTTTCGTCGGTCCATTTCAAAAACACTGCGCGGGCACGTTTGACAGCCTCCTCGTTCCCCTTCAGTTTCTCAATGTCTGTCCCTTGGGCTATGTGCGAGAATGACCCCGTAAAATAAGCATGGCATGCGTGGCGGTTCGCCCCGCAGCTACCTGCAAAACGCCCGAACTCGGGGGTGTCGTTGATATCAAGAATGCAAACCGTGTCGTTTTCGAGCGCAATCCCTTTTTGTATCAGGCACTTGGCTAAAACTCCATCCTCCAACACAAACAAGGCCCAATTCTCCATCTGGCTGAATCCGTCGGTGGCGGGAAATGACAACTCGGGCGTTTCCATGTTCAATCGCAGTCCGCCATCATGTCGCCTGATTTGCCGCCGGCACCGCGCAGCAACTTGGCTGAAAGCACTGCAAACCCGCCGGCAATGACCTCGCGCTGAACCAAGATGCCGTCCGGCATTCTTAAGCTGACGTTTGCAAAATTCCAGAAAGCCTTGACACCGCTTTTGACTAGCTCATCTGCTACCATCTGTGCGCATGATGAGGGTACGCAGAGCACAGCTATGTCCGGTTTTGCCGCCTTGACCTTCTTGCGCATCGTGCGGACGTCCATGATCTCGCGCCCGTGGACGACGCGCCCGATTTTAGCGGGGTCGGAATCGAACACGAGCGTTATGCGCAGACCGTACTCTGCGAACTCATCGTGTCCTATCAGCGCGTTGCCGAGAGAACCGGCTCCCACGAGGCACGCTGTGCGCTCCCTGTCCCAGCCCAGATAATGCCTAACGGCGTCTATCAGCTCCGCGGTTTTGTACCCTACGCCAGGCATGCCGGTCAGTCCCGTCAAGGAAAAATCCTTTCGGACGATGATTGGATCAAGATTCATGTAATCCGCAACCACAGTGGTCGAGGCGAATTCCTGTCCTTCGTCACGCATCTGCATCAACTTGTGCAGATACGTGGGCATACGCCTTATAGATGGGGTATTGGGGACTTTGAATCTGGCCATTGAAAACCCTTGTGCCAGTTGTTGCGGCGTTAGGCGCGGATTACTCCGCGTATTCGTCATCCAATCCAGCATCCGATCCGACTTCAATGGGGATACTGGTGACAGGATCGCGTTTCATTAAGTTGTATTCGAGCCATGCTTCCCAAGTCAAGGGGCCGAGATCAGACATCATGCCACTGGCACTTTGGCGTTTGATAGCGTTGAACATCATGGGGTCGCCCTCGTTACGTTCGACAACCTGAAAGAAAAGCGCACCGCCAGGCACTTCGACCGGTGTTTTGGAAAACTCGCCATCTCCCATGCCGCTCATTATCTTTGCTATATCTTTTGCACCGGGGATCGGGTTTTCACTATATGCATCGGCAGTAGTGAAAACGAAGTTGGTGCTAACTGTGAGCTTCTGTTCCTCTGCGACCGTATGGAAATCCTTCCCGTCCTCAATTCCAGATATAAAAGCATCAAAAACCTTTTCCACTGCAGAGTTGAACGCGGAGGAAGCCGCATCCGCTCTAGCCGCGGCAGCAGCCAGTGTCGCGACTTCCTCGTATGGCTGCACGTGTGCTGCAATGTTCGTGTAAAATCCCATTACGTAGGATTCAGAACCCGCCTCAACGGCGTCGCTGAACCTATTCTCTTCCGATAATGCGAACGCCTCGTCAACAAAAGCAGGCGAACCGCCGACTGATACGGGCGTTGAGGATGCTGAAAACAGACGGCTTGTTACAACTTCATGACCGTACGTTGCGGCGCCCTGCTCGAAAGTAAGCGACTCGTTGCGGTTTGTATAGAACAAGTCGGCAAAATTCACTGCGGCACGGTAAGCCTCTATTTTGGCGGTTTCATTTGCCAAATCAGCCTCGATATCGGCACGAACCTCTTCAAGAGGGGCGGTTCTCTCGACCCCATTGGTGTCTGTGCTCACGAAAAGCGCCATGTTAGAGTCGTAGTAGTCGAGTATTTCGTCTTCGTGCACTTCGACGAATTCGACAAAATCCTCTGCCTTGAAAACAGAATACACCACCTGACGCATTTCAGGAAGAGAGAAACTATCTCCGTTTTTGTCGTAGAAAGCCTTGACGTCCTCCTCCGAAACCTCCATTTCAGCTGCGTTATAGGAATTGGAAAGCACTGCTGTAGTTAAAGTGAATGTGTCTGTGTATCCTCTTGCCACTTCGTCCAGACTGGCTGGCGGAATCCACGTTGCGGAGCTTACGACCGACTGCAGTCCGCGCAACAAAAGCATCATGCGTATCATCTTGTCGTATGAAGCGCCGTCAATACCTAGCTGCTGCAATGCCAAATTGTAGTTTCCGGCATTGAATACGCCGGTATCATCTGCAAAACGCGGATCGCTTCGAATAGCGCTCGCCAGCTCATGGTCGCCGACAGTCAGCCCGATTTCCTTCGCGGCCTTGAGGGCAGCAAGCCTTCTCCAGACTTCGCGCTCCAAGTTGTCAAACTTAGCGCCCATTGTTCTGGCTTCAAAATCCACCATCCTGAAAACCGTCGAATACTCGCTCTCTGACACTGGTTCGCCGTCGAGTGAATTGACCACCCGCTCGCTTTCCTGTTTAGAGGTAGAGAAAAAATCGCCCGCCGCAAAGGCGATCACCACGATTACTGCGAAAAAGCCCCATATCCACTTGTTGCGGATCATGTTGTTGAACTTTATGATAAACACTGACGAATCCTCTTTCTATTTGCAACTAAGGTACTTGTTGTATGTTGCATGAATCCAGTAACACAAAAAGAGGCATCCCGGCACTGGCGGAGCAGTCCCCGGGACGCCTTTAGACATCATTCCCCTACACTAACGCAAACCTACAGGGGTTGGCGACGGTCTCGTCGTAGGGATAGGCCGTGGACGAGTAGTGGGAACAACGATCCCCTCTCCGGTTCCCGCTTCATACCCTGAACCGTACATGGTCGTGGTCGTGGTCGTGGTCGAAGTTGTGGTCGTTGTGGTCGTGGAGACCATGGTTATTATAACGCCTCCTTCGGGTTCCTCAAAATCATCACCCAAGGCGTTGCGGACAGCCTTGTAGAGATCCTTGATCTTCCAGGACTGAGTTCCACCTAGAATTGATGTCGGATCCATTGACGCGTCTGACGCAATTTTTTTGAGGTTCTCTGGAAGCGAGTCGATCATCGACATCAAAACCGTGTTGTCCGAGGTGACAAGTGCGGCTGACGCCACGGCATGCCTGACCATGCCGACATTCGCCGCCGGCTCATCGGGTGAGATTTTCAGCGCTTCAGACGCTATTGTTTTGGCTGTCATTGAACACTGGGCGGCTGTGCAGTCAGCCATCGCCGCCATGAGTGTGGCGGTGATTTCTGAGAGTAGCTTCTGCTTCTCCTGGAATGTAGCGCCCTTGGCCACAACTTCGCTGACAGACTTTGAAATGACTGCCTCCGCCTTGTTCGTGTCGCCTTTGTTCGTCGCAAGCAACTGTGCTAGCTGCACGTACTGACGAAGTGCGATGATGTCGTCGGATTCAGCGGTGGCTGCGGTACCGTCCGCAACAATAGCTCTAAAGCCTGCCAAAAAGCAGACCGAGCACAAAAAAACTCCAACCATTCTCTTTTTCATAGTTCTCCGTTCGATTTTACGTCTTGGCTGCTGCCGTGTTTTTTCCTTTTACTGCATTTCAGAAAGAGAAGTTGTCAAAATTGAACTCCTCAAAAACTTCGGTCGAGTTATCCGTAGCCGGGGCATTGGAATCCGTGGCGGATCCGGAATCAAACCCGCTGCCAAAAATGTCTTCGCCAAGGCTCGGCGTTGGTGCTGCGCTTCCATTCGCGCCCTCACCGGCTAACGGTGTGCCGACAGGCGCACCACCGCTGGGGGGTTGTTCTCCAGCGGACGTTGTAATCGCAGAGTCAATAACAGCTGACTCTCCTTCTAGAAAGGCGTACGAGTTTATGCCTCCGCCAGGAAGGGAAATCATCACGGCCACAGCCATCTTGCCGCCGATCTCCGCATAAGACCGCCATATCTTGGCCATGCTGCGTCCCTTGAATTCAACTTTCTCGGCTGGATCTGAACCTCGCTCTATCTCACCAGTGAATTCGCCCGCCAAACGGGTGATTCTGGTGAAATCCTTGTTTCCGAAAACTTCAAAAGCAGACTTGCGCCTTATGCCGTAGATCTTACACTGGGGCAGGCTAACCTCCATGTCGCCGCCCGATGTCGAGAAAACGCAAGAGTGGTTATCTCCGTCTTTGGAAACGCTTATCTCGTTGCGTTGCACAATCCTGACGCAATCCGCCAGAGGCGTTCTGATTATTAGCGCGTTGTGAACCTCATCGACCTTGGCGTCGATCTCACCACCCGTCTTAACCGTAGTTATTGTTATGAAAGTCGCCACCCTGCCTTCGGAGACCGTGATGAGTTTCTTGCCTACGTCGCCACCTGCCCCGTGTTCAACGGTCAAATCTGTGCCAGAACCAAGTCGGAACATATGGTCGGTCGATAGAGATATGGAAGCCTCTGGCTCGGGGATTACAACACCTTTCCGTGGTTTGGTTTTTGTATCCGGTTTGCTGACTACTATTCGTGACCCATATGGATACGCATAATCCTCCACGACTTTTTCTGGCGCCTCAGACCCCGGCTTGTAAACAAGCACGTCACCGACCACTTTGGTTACTGTAAACAAAGGCTCGAAGGCGGCGGCGCCGGCGTGCGTAGCACCTAATGCCAAAACCGCAGTAGCCACTGCTGTGAAGCCGAATTTAAAGCTCATTTACTATGGTTTCTCCAGGGTCAAATCCGTCGTTTTATACGCTTGCGCCGCCAAAAAACGGACTAATCCGGCGGCTACTTCTTTGAACAATGCCCGTATAATAACCGGATGGCCTCGCAAAGTCAAACGGAAACGTCGCGTATGGGTATTTTTTTTGTTGTGTATTTCACATGCGGTCAGCATACGGTTGTTGCTGCAGTCGTTGAAACCTTCGTAACAAGGTGACTGTCAAGAACTGTGAAAATAAGACTTGGAGTTACGTGACACACAAAAGCCCTTTCCGAGCTAGTTTGACGGGTCGCTTTTTTGTTCATCTAGATCCGGGGCGGCGTAGAGTCCGAGTTTCGATATGTATTCCGCTACCCGCCGAGGCACGAGGTCTTCAACTCTTTCACCGGCTGAAAGTCGCCTCCTTACCTCGGATGATGAAACAGGATGTTCAAAATCACGAGCAACCCAGCGTGAAAGCTTGTGACGCTCATCGGGTGTGAAAGAGAGCAACGATTGGTCTATGTCCCAACCAGGCCTAGCCAGAACCACAAACTCGCACATTTTCAGAAAATCAGCGGATTGTCGCCAGTACCGCAGACCCGCGAGAGAATCTGCCCCGATTATGAAAAAAAAATCAGCATCTGGGTATTCTTCTCTAAAAGACCTTAGCGAATCTATCGCATAGGAAACCCCTCCGCGTTCCAGATCGGCTGTTGAAACGCGAAACCGTTCTTCTTTCTCAACTGCAAGGCGCAACATTGAGAGGCGATGCTCATTGGACGTCATTTCGGACTCAAGCTTGAATGGCGAGAGCGATGCCGGCAAAAACCAGACTTCGTCGAGCCGAGCCAACTCCTGCGCGACCTTTGCCGCTGCTAGATGCCCGTTATGGACCGGATCAAAACTCCCGCCATACAGACCTATGCGGCCGCGCAAGGTCATTTTAATTTTGCTCCCCCGGCACGCAGCTCGTCCGCAGTTGCAATGATGAACTCCGCAAGCTTGTCGTGAAGGTCAGGCCGGTCAAGGGCGTACGTCACATTTGTCTTTATGAAATCCAGCTTGTTCCCGGCGTCATGACGCCGCCCCGCGACTTTCAACCCGTACATGGCGCGACCGGAAAGCTGCATTTTCATCGCATCAGTCAGCTGAATTTCTCCGTTTTTGCCTGGATTGACTTTTGCCAAATGCCCAAAGATCTCAGGTGTGAACACGTACCGGGAGGCAATGGCCAGGTTCGACGGCGCTTCCTCAGGCTTGGGTTTCTCTACAAAGTCGCTAACCAACACCACGCCGTCATCTACCACGCTGCCCGAAACTATGCCGTAACGGCTAACTTTTTCACGCGGCACTTCCTCAAGCGCCACGACCGACTCGCCGAACCTGTTGAACACGTCCAGTAGTTGTCTCGTTACAGGCACTTCGTTTGTCGGCTGCATCAGGGTGTCTCCCAGCAGTACAGCGAAAGGTTCGTCCCCGACATGCTGTCTGGCATGGAGGATGGCATCGCCCAGCCCGTTCATGGTTTTCTGCCTGACGTAGTGAATATCTGCGAGGTCGGCAATACGGCGCACCATCTCGAGTTCCTCAAGTTTGCCCTTCGCCTCCAGATCGGCCTCCAGCTCGAAGCTCCTGTCGAAATGATCCTCCAAAGCGCGCTTGCCCCGGCTTATTATTATCAATATGTCCGTTATGCCTGACGCGACAGCCTCCTCAACCACGTACTGTATGACGGGCGTGTCGACGATCGTAAGCATTTCCTTGGGCTGAGCCTTGGTCGCAGGCAAAAACCTGGTCCCATATCCCGCCGCCGGTATAACTGCTTTTTTTACTTTCATGAAATCCATTTTACCACATCTCCGATAGTTTTATCCACTGTCCTACAGAAAGTTCCTCCGGGCGCGCGGTCGCAAGAGCTCCGCACTCCTGAAGCGCGGCGCGCGTGAAATCCGCATCGCGTGCGAACCCACCACCCGCACCGCGCATCGCCGACGCCAATTGCTTTCGACGGTGCAGGAATGCCTCCCGCACGAACCGGTGCAGTTTTCGCCGCGCTTCGATGTCGAGAGCGAAGCGGTTGTGCTTCGTCATTTTTATTATAACGGAGGTGACCTCCGGGCGCGGGAAGAAGCACGATGGCTTGACGTTGCGCACAAGCTTGACATCATAAATCTGCTGCAGCAGCACGCTTACCGCACCCATGCCTTTAGTGCCGGGCGATGCAGCGAAACGCTCGCCGACTTCTTTCTGAAGCAGTACCGTCATCACCTCCGGCGGGGTGGCGCAGACCGCGGCATCCACTACCACGCGCACGCCAACGGCATAAGGGAGGTTGGACACAAGTCTGGTGGCTCCGCCTTCGATGACCGCATCAAGTTTGAGTTCCAGAGCGTCGCCAAACATCAAGGTCAGCCGTTTGTCTCCAGCCCAGCGCTCTTCCAGCAGACTGTGCAGCCCAGCATCTTTCTCCACCGCTGTCACGTGTGCCGCCTTTTCCATGAGCCGCTCCGTCAAAACCCCAAGCCCGGCGCCAACTTCGAGCACGTGCTCCGTTCCCTTCAGGTCGGCGCTCTCGACGATTAAATCGAGGATGTTTCTGTCTATAAGAAAATTCTGCCCAAGAGTTTTGTTAGGTTTTATCCCGTGCCGCTCCAGCAGCGCCGTTACATCCTTTGGACTTGTGAGGTTCATGCTGTCGGGGCTTCCACGCGCCGCGCTTCGTGGCGTTCCTTAGAAATAATCGTACGTCCTTATGCGCGCCCCGTTGCGCAGGCGCTTGATCCAGCTCTCGTATATGCGTTCCGCCTCTTTGTTGTAAAGCTCCCGTTCGATCTCGGCTTGTGCCTCCCGCAGAGAAATCTCTTTACTCGGCTGCGTGCCCGCGCGGGACAGGATGTAGTTTTTGCCCGCCAGCTCCACCGGCTCAGATATGGTTCCATCCTTGAGCCCGGCAACAGTGTCGGCAAGCGGCTTCGCCAGAACTTCGTCCGGCACGATCCAGCCGTAGTCGCCTCCTGCGTCGGCTAAGGAATCAACCGAAATGTCTTTCGCTATCGCATAAAAAGTCTCCCCCAATCCGAGCCGCTCCTTGAACCTCGCATAGTTCGTTGGAAAAGTCTCATCAGCCGGCAGCGCCAGCATTAAGACATGGGCCTTTTCAGGGATCTTCAAGTCCTGCTTGCGATTTGAGTACTCCGACGCGATAGCGTTAGGAGAAATGTGTATGTTGGATCCCACAAACGTCTGGCGCATGGAACGGATGATTGTCTGCTCCTCGACCATCTTGCGCCAGTCCTCGTAAGTCATGCGCGATTTGGCCAAATCATCTTTCAGGGCTGCGGCGTCGCCTCCGTATCGGGTCTCTATTATCCCGCTGGCAGCCTGATCCATGATGTTCTGCGGCACACGCTGCTCGGCCGCCCAGTAGGCTTGAACAATCAACTTGCGGTCAATGCTTTCCTTAAGCGACGCTTCATAGGCTGCCTTGAAAGTCTCCTCGCGGCTTTTTCCGCGCATTTCCTCTTTGCGCGCCAGCAAACGCAACTGGTCTGGCACTCCCATGAAGACGTCGCGCACGGTCACGCTCTCGCCGTTCACGGAAGCCGCCAGCCCGTCGACAAGCCCGCCGGCTAGAGTCGGCGCCGGGTCTTCAGCCGCCATCGCGACGCAGATAGCGGAGGCTGCCAGCGCCATCGCAAATCCTGTTTTGGCTTTTAAGATCATATAGGTGGTTCCTTGACTTTGTGATGTCCAAAAGTATAAACCATACAACGGATTTTATAAAGTGTTGAATTGCAGTTTGACGGGTCGAAGGGTTATGGTGTATATTGGCGCCGTATTTTTCTTTTGTCCGCATGTGTAGTCAATGCGGAAGTAACTTTTTTGGAGTTTGCGATGTCTGACGATGCAATGGCTGAAGTGATTGATGATGAGAAACGCCTGTGTGGGCTGGTAGTTGATTTCGACAATACCTTTGTCGATGGAATCCCGGTGTTCGAGAGAACTATCGCAAAGGTTTTTGAAGAAAACGGACTCGACTACAACAAGGGGATTTTTGTGCGCAAGATTCTCGGGGGTCGCATCCAACACTTGGTATCCAGCCTTTCCAAGGCCGAAACCGAAGCCAAGCCCGAGGAGGTTGTGGACGAGTTTTTCTCGAAACTGGATAGAGCTCTGGACAAGGCAGAGGTGAATCCCGTTGTCTTGGAGGTTTGCGCAAAAACACTCGCGGAGGGAGGGCGCGTCGTGTTCGTGACGTTCCACCCGGTGGAAGTGGTTAAGCGTATAATATCCGAACACGGGCTGGAAGACGCTCTGGTTTTCAAGGCGGAGCGCAACGACAGGTTTACGGATTTCCCAAGGGATACCTGGGCAAAAGCCTCGCGCATGATCAAGCTAAACCCAAGAAGCAGTACGGCGTTCGTCGCCACAAGCAAGGGCACAAAAAACACTGTGTACACAGGAATGCACACGGTGGCTTTCCCAAGCGACCTTACGTCGTTTCAGGATTTCTCCGGCTCCGACTTCATTGTCGAGCCAGGCTCGAAAGCAGACGGGCTTGGGGACAAGATACTCGACTTGATGTCGATGCGCCTCGACTAGGTTGGGTCAGGCTTTGCCGGTTTCGACAACGGACAGAATGGCGGCGAAAACAAGAGCCGCGAACGTCCATGTGATCGAAGGCATTTGAAAGCTGAAGTCTCCCAGAGAGTGAATCGCCATCACCAGACATGCGAGTTGCGCCGCAAGCGGGAGGGAGCGCTCCAAGTTGTGCGCGTTTTCGCCGCGGTTGGCACGAGTCTGGGCGTTGAACAGCACAACGACAACAGTGGATATACCCACAAGAAATAGCGCGAGGCCGACAACGCCGTATTCTTCGAGGAGTTGAGTCCAGTCGCTGTGCACTTCGTATAGGTGCTGCTGGTTGTTGACGTAGCGCGGCCGCTTCATCGTTGCTGGGTCGCCGTCCACTGGGCGAACGCCCGGATCGGTGGGGTTGAACTCCTGCCAGCGGTTCGGATGCTGTCCAGGGCCTATTCCCCAGACCGGGTTGCTTTTCCATGCGCGAAGTGCAGACTGTATGTACATTCCGCGGTCGAATGAATACCAGAAGCCGTCGATAACTTTATCCGTGAATTCGGGCGTTCCGTAGTTTTTAACGGCGATATTGTAGAGACCGTGGCTTTTTACGCGAGCCATAAGCGGGTTGTCGGTCTTGACGATGATGGTGACGGACGCAACGACGGCGAGTATTATGACGGCGGGAGCTATGATTTTGGCGCGCAGACTGTATCCGCGCATGGCGAGAGTTGAAATGCCTATTAATAGTCCCAACGCAAGTGATGCTAGACCGCCGCGGGAGAGTGTGAGGAAGTCTGGTATAAACAACACGACGGTCATTACAGCCGCGGCGATTCTAGCGCGAAGCGGTGTGCGCGGTGCGCATAGCAGCGCTGTGCACAGGCATATAGCAAGGTTCAGATAGGCTGAAAGGTGGTTGGGGCAGAAGAAAACGGCTTTGGCGCGCCCTCCGTAGTCCCACTCGCTTAACACCCAGAGAACATAATCTCCATTATGGAAAAACTGGTTTACTGTTGCGTAGATGGCGATGAGTATGGCGTTTGCGAGAAACGCCGAAATAAGCAATCGCAACTTCCGGCGCGTGAAGGAAAGAAACATCACTAAGCAGATCGCCGTGGGCGTTATAAACAGCAGAAGGCTGCGTTCTGCCTCCATTGCCACGAGCGGAAGCCCTTCGCCCGAATCAAACTGACGGCGCAACAATGCGTATAAAAGAAATGGCAGGTACGACAAAAACACGGCCACAACACCGCCCGATGCCGAGAAATGGTCGCGAAGAGACTGCCATTGATCGGGGTTAGTATTGAACACGTTGCTTAGCAATACGCCGAGGCCAGAGAAAAAGCATCCCGCGAAAATCAACGCCGCCATAGGCCAAAACCACCACATTTCCCAGGATCCGAAAAACCAGGGGCTGAACACGATATTCAGGAGGATGCAGGCAAATGCGAGATTGTGCATGACCTCAGACGCTGAAATACGCCCGGGTTTCTGATCCTCATACTCATATTGATCCGTCATTTTGTTTCTCCTTGAGCATCAAAGCGCTATAGTGAGCCGCGTTCAGCTTCTGCCGAATCTCCTGTCGAGTTCGCGATTCGAAGTGTATATCATCGTGGGGCGCCCGCCGGGGCTGGTATATGGCATGCTGCAACCAGCGAGGCGGACTATCATTGAAGTCAGTTCTTCGAGCGTGAGCGACTTTGAGTTCCGCACCGCAGCCCGGCTGGCGGCTTTTGCTATTATCTCGTCCTTCCAGCGGCTCTTGCCGCGTTTGGCGCCGGCTTCTTCAAGAGCGGCGGCGGTGTCTAGTAGAACCGCTTCGCAAGGCGTTTCAGAAATGGGGGAGGGCATGGAGTCGATCTTGAACGTGTCTCTGCCGAAGGCGTCAATTCCGAACCCCATCTCCTTCAGCAGCGGGATGACCTTTTCTATGCGGTCAGCGTCGAGTGGCTTGAGCTGGACAGTCTGCGGGATCAGTAGGCGCTGAGAGGCGTCGGGAGACTCGCCAGATATTGCCAAAAGCTCTTCATAAAGTACGCGCTCATGGGCTGCGGCGGGATCGAGCACCGTATATCCCCCGTCCGTCTCCATCATAATGTATCCAGCGGCGAGCCGGCCGATTATGCGGAAACGCGTCCATGGCGCACCCTCCGGCATGTTGATAACCACGCCTTCCGCCGGTTCGTGCCATTGCGGTGACGGCGTATTGACAGGTATCCCGCCGCCGCTGAACGTATGCTCACCGGGGACGTCGAACTTTAATCGTGGCTCCGGGCGCACGGGAGGTGCTGGACTGGGGACGCCACCCATCGGCATTCTGAAAGTGGAAGAGCCCTCGAAAGCGCTTGGTTCTTTTTGTTCCCGTCCGTTTAAAAGCTCAGTTTGAGGAGTCTCTGGCCATACAGCCTCCGAGGGTGTTGTGCTTTGCTGAGGCGACGCGGGCATAGGAGCGCCCGAACGATTGAGCGCGGCGGATACCGCCCCTATGACTGCGTCGCGCACGTCTCCGATGCGGCGGAAGCGAACCTCGCGCTTCGTGGGGTGCACGTTGACGTCCACATCCCCGGGCGGCAAATCGATGAACAGGTAGACGACAGGCCTTCGGCTTTCCTCAAGGCGTGGATACGCTTCCCTTATGGCCACCTGAACAAATGGGGCGGAGGCGGGGCGTCGGTTGACATATACACGCATCCCCAGACCGTCCGCGCGCGTCCATGACGGTATTCCAGCATAGCCGTGTACGTGTATACCGCCGTGTTCCCAGTCGACCGGAACCATTCGCTCCAACTCCTCGTGTCCGACAATGTCGATCAATCTGTCGTGTAGGGTTTCGGCGGCGGGCAGGCGGTATGCGTAGTCGCCGTCACTTTTTAGAGACATTGCGATATTGGGATAAGCTATCGACTGCACGACGAATGTGTTTCTTATGTGCGCCTGCTCCGTCTGGTATGCGCGCAAAAACTTGCGGCGCGCGGGTACGTTGAAAAACAGGTCTCGCACCTCGATCGTGGTTCCTTCCGGACAACCGCATTCCTTCACATCCTGCATTTTGCCGCCCGATATTGTCACCTCGGTGCCGACGTCGCTGGCGCGCGTTCGCGTGCGCAATGTAAATCTGGAAACGGAAGCTATGGAAGCAAGTGCTTCGCCGCGAAATCCCAGAGTGGATATGTGTTCGATGTCGTCTACGTCGGAGATTTTACTCGTTGCCTGACGTTCTACCGCCATTATGGCGTCGTCACGAGGCATGCCAGACCCATCATCGGATACGCTGATCAGGTTGCGCCCCCCAGCCGTAACTACTATGTCCACCCGCGTGGCTCCTGCGTCAACTGCGTTTTCCAGCAATTCCTTGACTACGGAAGCGGGGCGTTCCACCACCTCCCCTGCGGCGATCTTGTTTGCCACATTGGCCGATAGCAGACGTATTTTCGAACCTTCGCCGCTTGTCGTAACAGTCATAGGCGGAATTCTAGCATAAAATAAGCAAATGTAACAAAAACATTAAAATTCAATGCAATATCGAGCGGAATCATCAGCTCGCTCCCATGCCACCATCATCAGCGATATCCGACAGGGATGTATTGCCTCCTGCGAAATTCGAAAATCTGGATACTAGTGAAATGCGGGGTGCTCTGGTCTTTCTGGTTCTGCGTCTTTCTATCTTCCCTCCACTTGAAACGTAAAATCGTCCGCCGACCCGGCGGCGATGACGACGCTGTCCGGATGCAGGGCGAAGCAGGCGGTGCATTCCTGCGCCTTCACTCCGGCGAGCGGCTGCCCCTTCTGCCAGCCCGCCCAGGCATCCGGGTTGAAAACCGGAAGCCACTCGTGACGTTCGTGGCGCACCGTGACCGCTTCAGGCCGCGGCACCTCGACGCGCGCCTCCGCCCGGACGCCGTTCGGCGCGGTGGCGGAGACCGAAACCGTCCATGCTCCCGTCAGTTCGCATCCCCGTGAATCCATTGTCATGCCGCCCTCTTTCACCCTAATCTTTCACCCTGATTTATACTCTTAGTCTTTTACTCTTCGTCTCACTCGTTTCGTTTTCGGGGACTAAGCGTAAAGGGGAAAGGACTAAGCGTATGGACTAAGCGTATCAGACGAAGAGTGGTGACTCAGAGTTTCACACGTTTCTTCCCTCGCTCCCCGGCTACCGCACCATGATCACGATGCCCGGGGGCAGCGGCGCTTCGTGAACAGCAACATTGAAATCAAGGAAACGCCAGCCTTTTTCATCGCGTGCTCCCAATTATTAGAGTTGTTCACCAGGTCTCGTCAGAATCTCCCTTTGCGCCTTCGCGGATTCAAAACGCGCGCACCGGATGCCAATACGTAATGAAGATCAATGTACCATACGGAACCGTCGTTGTCAATGCCTCGAATTTGGCGGACTTCCCCCGGTTTATGGAATCGGTCAGAAGCTGTAACTGCTCCCTACTCGCTACGCACCACTCACTTCGCGAGATTGGCACCCGACAGTGACCGAACCTCTGCGACTGAACGATTACCCATGACGGGCGCTTGGGGCGTGTTCCTCCTCGTACTCGTACACATACTCCTACACGCCAATCCGGGATTCAAGACAAGATTCGAGTGTAAGAGTAGGTGTACGAGTACGGCAGACGCGGAACTCCCACAGCCACATCCCCACCCCCACGCCTCACGCGGGATCGACAAAGATTACGACAAAGCTCGCGACAAAGATAACTCACGCACTCCCATACTCCCACACGCTTCCAGCGCCCCGGCGACCGACCGAATACTGGGCGAGACGGAGCGTTAGACCTCGACGCCCTGGCGCTTCAGCGCGGCCTGGATGTCGGTCACGGGCAGGTAGCGGGGCGCGACGCCACGCTTCGCCGCAAGCGCCGCCGCCGTGCCGGCCGCCTGGCCGATGTTGGCGCAGATCGGCATCACGCGGAAGTTCGAGTGCGCCTTGTGGGTGCCGGAGATGATGCGGCCGGCCAGCAGGAGCCCGTCGATGCGGCGGGGCACCAGGCAGCCGTACGGGATCGTGTAGCCCTTGGCCTGCTTGAAGTGGTGCTGCTCGCCGTGCTCGTCGAGGCCGGCGCCCTTGATGTTGTGGATGTCGAAGTTGAAGTGCGCCTTCGTCACCACCCAGTCGGGGAAGACACGGGCCGTGGCGATGTCGTCCTCGGTCAGCGTGCTGACGCCGATGAAGTGGCGCGTCTCGCGCACGCCGATCTGGGCGCCGGCGCTCAGCAGGTGGCAGTTCTCGTAGCCGGGAGCGTGTTCGCGCAGGAACTTCACGATGAGCGGAATCTGCCGACGACAGAGAATCTGCGCGGCGGTCAGATCCTCGGCCTTCGTCCCGTCCACGCCGATGGCGTTGGTCATGTTGCACGTCACGACTCCGGGAATCGACGTGGGGTAGAGCAGCACATGGCCGGCGGGATGCGGTAGGATCTGGCGGGCCAGCGCCTGGATTTCTCCGGACGGCACCGCGATCCTCGTCTCGAAGGACGGCGGCAGGATGGCGCGCGACATGTCCACGCCGCCGACTTTGAACATGAGCGTCATGGGCTGCATGGCCGAATCGCCCTCGCGCCCCAGGCGGAATTCCGCGCCGGCGCGCGCCGCGACGTCGCCATCGCCCGTGGCGTCGACAACCACCTTTGCGAGCAGCGCCTGACGACCGGACTTGCTCTCGACGATGACGCCCGCGACCCGATCCCCGTCCATCACCGGGGCCACGACAAAGGTGTAGAGGCGGATCTCGACCCCCGCCTCCAGCAGCATTTCGAGCAGCACGCCGTGGAGCTTCTCCGGGTGGATCGTCTGGCGCATCGGACCGTCCGCCGAGCGATCGAGGATCTCCTCGTAGATGCCGCCGCGCGTGTTGCCCGTCCAGTGGCTCATCAGCCCCGAGGTCGCCACACCGCCCACGCCGCCGCACTGTTCGACGAGGCAGACGCGCGCCCCTTCGCGCGCGGCCGTGACGGCCGCGGAAAACCCGGCGGGGCCGCCGCCGGCGACGATGACATCGTATTCGCCGACGACCGGCGTGCGCTTCTCGGACTCGATGACTGCCTTCATGGACATGGTGGTTCCTTCTTCTGGATGGTTTGCTGGTATGCGTTCAGTGAATCAAGAATGGCGGCCGCGGCGACGCGCAGCGGCTCGATCAAGCGGTGCGCCTCCGCCTTCGAAAAGGGCCCGGCCAGCGCGATGGCCGCCGGCGGCACGTCGCCCAGCGCCACGGCGACGACGGCTTCGGAACGGCGCGGGATGAAGGCCCAGCCCCGTTCCCGGACCTCGGCGAGGCGCGGCAGCAGCGAGGCGGGGACGTCGGGATGCTGGAGGCGGACTTCCTCCTCCGCCAGGCGTGCGAGCAGCGCGTGGCCGATGCCGGAGTCGGCCGCCGGAAAGAGGTCGGACATTCCGACCGCCTCCGCGGAGGACATGCCCGGATGCCAGTGGTAGAGATAGCACACCTGGCTGCGCCAGATCACGCCCATCGAAACGGTATGCCCGAGAGGATGGAGCGTTTCAAGCGCGGGCAGCGCCGCCCGCAACAGGCCGGAGGCGTGAAGCGCCTGCGCCGCGAGGACGTGCACGCCAGGCCCCACGGCGTACTTGCGATCGGCGGCTTGCTGGAGAAAGCCGAGCCCCGCCAGCGTCTTGGCGAGGCGGTTCACGCGCGTCGGCTCCAGCCCAAGCTGCCGGGCCAGCTCGCGCGACCCGATGGGGCGGGCGGCGGCCGTCAAGGTCTGCAAGACCAGCAGACCGTCGATGACGCTTTGATTGGGTTGACGAGGAAACATGGCGCTATATTAGCACCATCA
>CAYOPG010000033.1:7224-22185 GCA_964405775.1 uncultured Lentisphaerales bacterium | reverse complement strand
GCAGCTCAGCAGCTTTCAGCGTCAGATATGGAGGGCGCGATCGATTGGTACAAGAGGCTGCCTGCCGGGCTAGATAAAGACGCCGGTCTCCAAGGGATCGCTAAGAGCATGGCACAAGACGATCCACTCGCAGCGGCGGTTTTCATCTCCGAACAGCCGATCGGCGACGCCCAGAACAACGCTGCGATCACGGTCGCGCGGCAATGGGCGGAGGACGACCCGCTTGCCGCGGTAAACTGGGCAAACGATTTTCAAGGCGAGACGAGGACTCGGGCGGTACAGGACATAGTCGGAAACTGGGCCACCCTTGATCCAGCAGCGGCAGGCGAATGGATTTTCAAGTTGCCTGAAGATGACTTCAGGGAGGATGTTTTAAAAAACTTCGTTCGTAGCACTTCGTGGCAATTCCCCGAGTATTCGGCGGCGTACGCAACATCCATTTCCGATCAGGCCGAACGCCACAATGCCATTAACCAGACTGCGCGTAGCTGGTTGCGAAACGATCCGACTGCTGCCACAAAATGGCTGAACAGCACCGACCTTCCCGCCGAACAAAAGAAAGATCTGCTCAACCAAGCCACTCGGCATAACTGATGTCCATGACCTTGTTGACCTTATTGATTATAATGCCAATATCGTCTTTTAGGTCAGTCTGGTCACCGCGCGCGCGAAAAACACAATGGTACTGGGAATAGACAATCTACAGGCAATTCAGTTCGAACCGCTGCGCGGAAAGCGCATAGGCCTGCTCAGCCACGATGTGGCAGTGTCTGCACTCCACCGCACAACGGCGGATATCCTGCATGATTCCGTGAACCTCGTGGCAATGTTCGGACCCGAACACGGCTTCGCCGCCACCGCGCCAGCCGGGGAAGAAACAGAGACGTACGAACATCCCGAGTGGCATATACCCGTGCACTCCCTCTATGGAAAAACACGAGAGCCGACGCCGGAGATGCTCGATGGGATTGACTGCATGGTCTGCGATTTGCAGGATCTCGGGGTGCGATGCTACACATACCTCGCGACACTCAGAAACATGATGAGGGTATGCGCGCGCGCCGGCGTCCCCATGCTGGTGCTTGACCGCCCCGTTCCGCTGCCGAATTGCGTCGACGGTTCCGAACGCGAGGAATCGTTGGATTCTTTCGTGGCACCGGCGCCGGTGCCGTTTGTGTACGGCATGACACTCGCTGAAGCTGCGCGGTGGATGAAGAGAAACATGATCCCCGGTGTCGAACTGGAAACAATTCCTATGACCGTCGCCTGCCGCGACGAGATTTCATTCGAGGCTCTGCTGCATTTCGTACGCCCCTCTCCAGCCATCTGCACTGTTGAAGCCGCCATAATTTATCCGATGACCGTGTTGTCGGAGTTTTTGCCAGTGTTGGATTGCAGCCGGGGCAAAGAACTCTCATTTCAGGTTTTCGGCGCGCCGTGGCTCGATCCTGTCGAGTTTCTGCCTTTTCTTTCTGATGAAGATTTTCCGGGAATCGCATTTTCGCGGTGCGCCTTCCCGGCAGGCAATAAAATGTACGAAGGGCTTGATATTGACGGCATAAGAATCACGGTTGCGAACCGCGGCGCTTTCCGCCCGTTTTCATCCGCCATGAAGCTGCTGACTCTCATTTTCCGCGAATACCGCCCTGAACGCACATGGCTGCACCCGTCGACGCGCCAGCAATGGTTCAATGCGCTTTACGGCATGCCCGCGCTCTGGGAATCCATCACAACTGGCGAGCCGTTTGAATATGATAACTCGGCATACCTTGCCACACGCGAAGAGGCGCTCCTTTATTGAGGCACGGAATCAAGATCCGGAGATATCAGGAGTGTTGTGCTTGATTATTGGAATCAGCACAAAGACTGCCAACATGTATGCGACAAAGGCGGGGGCGGTGTACGACAGAATGTACGCAGCTTGCAGGTAAACCAGCGCCTTGATTGCGTTGCCAATGGCCTTGCGCCGACTCAATGGATCGTGTGGTCTGCCAAGCGGCATCATGGACAACGCCCAAACAGCATAAGCAAATGAAGAGCAGAAGACTATAAGGATTTTCGACCCCTCTCCGGGATAATCCCAAAGCACAAGCATGGGAATGAAAACAGACAAACCCGGAAGAAATCGCCACCATCCAAGTGGTTTATCAGCCTCGTGCTCTTTGGCGGCGACCGAGGTTACGCCTATGGTGTAAATCGTCCACCCTGCGACAGCCAGCCACACAGGCATGGAGTTCCAGCATGGAAACAACAACAGCGATGTGGGTTCCAGAAGGGAACCGCTTTCCAGGATTTTAATACGCGGAGCAACGTAATGCGTCATTGCCGCCGCGCCTGAGAGCACGCTGAGTCCGCGACATAGCCCCATAAGCACAGTGCCAGTCACAACTGCTCTGCCCTTGATGCGGTTGTAGCCTGATATCGCCAGAACCAGCAGCAACGCAACGCACCACCAGTCCAACGGAAAATCGAAAACAGCTCCTACAGCCACCGCCGCCAACAGGCACAGCCCACGCGCAGCGCGGGCGCTCGCCAACGAGAGCCGCCCGGAAGGGAGCGGACGATTTGGCGCATTCGTTTTGTCTTCCTCGCATCCCACTATATCATTGTCTGCCAAACCAAACATGTAAAAAGACAACGTCGCCAGACCGGATGCAAGCGCAATACCCACTGCTCCGGCCTTTGGGGTCTCGAGCGATACGGCAAGACAAATCGCGGAGCCGGCGATTGCATCGCCCGGAGCGGTGGCAAGGTTGGGAAGGCGGAAGAATTCCGCCCATGCCTTCAACGCATTCCCTATGTCGCCGGTTCGTTGTTTCATCTGTTTTGTGTCAAGGCTGCCGCAATTCGATCGGCATGGGTTTGAGGTCGAGACGCGGTTTCCATTTTGGGGACTGGCTGTAAAAAGTGTTTGGATTGTCGAAGGCAATTTTTTGGAGCGTTGCTTCGGGATGTCCGTCTGCCTTCATCTGCTCCATCACTGTGACCATGCTGACAGGATCTGATATACCCCAGTCGGCCGAGCCGCTAACAAGTATTCTATCAGTTCCGTATTGCTTTATGATCGCGCTGGCGCGCTGCGGATCCAGTTTTGAAATCGGGTAAACCGTCAGACCGCACCAGCAGTCGGTCTCCGCGAGTGCGCGCCGGATCGTATCCTCCGTGTTGTGGTCGAGGTATATCATCCTGTGGTCGGGTTTGACTTCGTCGAAACCACGAAGTATCCAGTCAAGGCACTCTGGTTTACGCGTGTGCGAAATGTGGATTATCACGGGCATGTTGCGTTCCTTGGCCATCCTAAGTTGACGAGTGAAGCAATAGTATTCTGCATCGTTGAGATTGTTGAATCCGATTTCTCCCATGGCAACGCAACGCGGACTGTCGAGGTACTTTCCAATTCCCCCTAGCACTTCGTCGACGAGCGTGCGGTTTTCCGCCTCCTTGGGGTTGTAGGCTATTGCCGCGAAATGATCCACGCCGAAGCGCTGTGAACGCGTGTGCTCGAACTCAAGCACGTTCCTGAAGTAATCGAAAAACGTCCCGGCGTAACGCCTGTGGGAGCCAAGCCAGAAAGACGGTTCGACGCACGCCCTGATTCCCGCTTCGTACATCCGCTGGTAGTCATCGGTCGTGCGGGAATACATGTGTATGTGCGGCTCTATAACTGTCATTTTTTTACCTCTCCTGTTATATATCAAAATTTCTTCTGCTCAATGCGCCTCAAGCCAGTTATCCCCGAATCCCACGTCTGCCTTCAACGGCACCTTCAGCTTCATCACTTCCGTCATGCAGCGCTTTACGATCTCCGGCACTTCCTCCAACTCTCCTCGGGGGGAATCAAGCACGAGTTCGTCGTGCACCTGCAGCACCAGCTTCGTCTTCAGCTTCCGCTTCGCCAGCTCGTCGTGCACGGCAACCATCGCCAGCTTGATAAGGTCGGCCGCGCTGCCTTGGATCGGCGTGTTGATAGCGATGCGTTCCGCCCCGGAGCGCAGCGTTGCATTGCGTGAATTGATGTCTCGCAGCGGACGCCGCCGCCCCATGAGAGTCGAGACGTATCCTTTTTCTCTGGCATCTCGCACCGTCTCTTCCATATAGCGTTTCACGCCGGGATAAAGTTCGAAATAAGTTTTGATAAGTTCGTCGGCACGTGAGCGCGTCGTGCCCAAACGCTGCGCCAAACCAAATGCGGATATGCCGTAGATTATGCCGAAGTTCACCATCTTGCAGTCGGAACGCATCTCGCGCGTCACCTCTGCGGGCGGCAGGCCGTAAACACGGGACGCTGTTTCGGTGTGGATGTCGGCATCGTTCTCGAATGCGGCGATCATGGATTCATCGCCGCTGAACGAAGCCATCATGCGCAGCTCTATCTGAGAGTAGTCCGCGGAAATCAGCACGCGTCCCTCTTCGCTAGGCACGAAAGCCGCGCGTATGCGCTTCCCGCGCTCGGTGCGGATCGGGATGTTCTGCAGGTTGGGGTTGTCGGACGAAAGACGCCCAGTCTCCGTCAACGCCTGATTGAAGCTTGTATGGATATGTCCCGTCCTGGGGTCGATGCACTTGGGCAGTTTGTCGACGTATGTGGATTTAAGCTTTGTGCAAGTCCTGTATTCGAGCACTTCGTTCACCACCGGATGCTCCCGTGCTATGCTGAGCAGCACGTCTTCACTTGTGGAGTACTGGCCTGTAGGCGTCTTGCCGCCGGATGTGAGTTTCAGTTCATCGAACAGCACGCGCCCCAGCTGTTGGTTGGAAGCGACGTTGAATTTCTGCCCGGACAATTCGAAAATGCGCCGCTCGATTGAAGCGATCTCGTCAGCAAGCTCGACGCTGTACTCTTCCAGCGCTCTGGTGTTGATCCGCACGCCCTCGAACTCCATATCAAGCAGGACCGGGATAAGCTCGTTCTCGCATTTCTCGAGTGCGGGTTCCGCTCCCGCCTCTTTGACGAGCGGTGCGAGCTTGTCGTGAAGCTGCAGCGTGACGTCTGCGTCCTCCGCAGCATACTCTGCCACAAGTTTCACATCAACCTGATCCATCGTAAGCTGGTCTTTGCCTCGCTCACCGATAAGGGCTTTAATTGAAATCGGGTCGTACCCCAGATACTCTCGTGCCAAAGGATCCATCCCATGGCGCGCCGCAGGATCGAGGACGTAGTGCGCCAGCATAGTGTCGTACAACCGTCCGGAGACTTCCATACCGTGGTTTCTCAGCACGTGCATGTCGAACTTTAGGTTGTGTCCCATCTTGCCGATCGACGCATTCGAGAAAACTGCTCTGAACTTATCTGCGATCGCTTCAACGGACAGATACGTATTCTCTTCTTCTTTTGAGACCGATTCCGGCTGGACGTCTCCGGCTGGTTTCCCGGCAGCCGCTGCTGATGTATTGTCTCCGTCGCCGACTTCAACCCCGCTGAACGCAAATAAGTCCATGCCGGAACTCGCTCGCTCGATTTTATCCGGTTTTGCCGCAGTCGGCGTCTCCGCGAACAGTGGCAACACGCCATCTTCCTCAACCCTGTCCGAGTCTTGCGGTTTCCGGGCGCTTACGCCAACGGGTACGTAATATGCCGAATGGGGTATGATCGCGAACGACATCCCCACAAGCCGGGCTCTGCGGGGATCAAGCCCGTCGGTCTCAGTGTCAAATGCGAACACCTTGGACTTCTCGAGCCTTTTCACCAGCAAATTTATCTTTTCCTCGGTATCGCAGAGAATATACTTGTGCGGCACATCGGATATCCTCGCGAACAGCTTGTTCTCCGCGCCATTTTCTGGTGGGGTGGCAGCTTTGGATGCGGTCCCCCCAGCCGGCTCTTTCTTGTCAAGCGACTCCTGCGTCGCGGCAGTGGCGGGGGAGTCAGTATTTTGCTTTTGACTTTCCGGCTCGCTGTTGACGTTCCGGCCGGGGAAAATTTTAAAAAAAACTGTTCTCAACTCGTACTTCATGCAGAACCTGCGAACCGCCTCTTCGTCCGGTTGCCGTTTCTTCAAGTCATCTAGCGTGACGTCTAGGGGCACATCTTTGCGTATCTCCGCCAGCCATCGTGAAATTCTGGCCTTGTCGGCATTCTCAGCGACTCGCTCCGCCAGTTTCGCGTTGAGCTCCGAGGCATGCGCGATCACGCCCTCAACGCTGTCATAATCCGCTAGTAGCTTAGATGCGGTTTTTGGTCCAACTCCCGGGATGCCCGGTATGTTGTCGGAAGAGTCTCCAGCCAGCCCCAGATAGTCAACCATCTGCGACGGCTCTTTCAGCCCCCACTCGGAGCGCACCCGAGCCTCGTCGTATATTTCGTTCCCGTTTGATCCCTTGCCCGCGGGTCTGCACAACAATGTCTTCGGTGTCACTAGCTGGGCAATATCCTTATCGGGCGTCACTAGCCAAGTGAGCATACTGGCTTTCTCGCCCATCGTGGCCAGCGTTCCCATCAAGTCATCGGCTTCGAAGCCCTCAACCTTCAGAAACGGGATGTTCATCGCCTTGGCGAACTCCTCCGCCATGGGGATGGATGCGGAGATGTCCTCCGGCAGCTTGTCGCGCTGCGCCTTGTACTCGGGATATTTGTCGTGGCGGAATGTGGGAGAAGTGTCCATGACGAGCGCGACATGCGTTGCGCCCTCATCCTGCAGCATCTCTCGCACGAGCGTCGTGAAGATGTATATCGCAGACGTGTTTATCCCTGTCGAGGTCATCCGCGGCCTGTTCACGAACGCGAAATGGCCTCGATACAAAAGAGGCATCACGTCCATAACCACGAGTTTTTGCGCGCTGTCTTTCATCATGCGGCCATTGTACTACTCAAACATCTATCAACACAAGGCCAAACCGGAGTTCTTGCTGTTATGCGTGACGATGTGCTACAATCCCATGCAAAAAACCAGCTTTAAACAAGCATTTATGAATCCCAAACACATAGCAATAATAATGGACGGCAACGGGCGATGGGCAAAGACTCGAGGGAAGCCACGCCTGAGCGGCCACAGAGCAGGGGCGGAGTCCGTCCGTCGCGTAATCAAAGCCTGCGGAAAATTAGGCATAGAATATCTCACCCTTTATGCATTCAGCGTTGAAAATTGGTCGCGCCCTGCGGCCGAAGTGTCCGGGCTCATGGTAATGCTACACGATTTTCTAGTTGATAATACTAAAGAACTGCAGGATAACGACATACGGCTCCGCGTTTCCGGCCGTCGTTCGGATCTGCCCGCACGGGTCGAAAAAAAACTGCGCGAGATCGAAGAGCTTACTGCCGGCAATAAGAAGTCGACGCTAATACTGGCGCTCAGCTACGGCGGCAGAACAGAAATAGCCAATGCTGCAAGAAAGCTGGCTGAGGCTGCCGTGGCAGGCAAGATAAAGCCTTCAGAAATAGACGAGACTGCGGTTGCCTCCGCTCTATACCTGCCTGACGTTCCTGATCCTGATCTCATAATCCGAACAAGCGGAGAGCAGCGACTGAGCAATTTCCTCACGTGGCAGAGCGCCTACAGTGAGTTTTATTTTACGAAAACGCTTTGGCCTGATTTTGCCGAGGCGGATCTCAAAGCGGCTATTATCGATTTTTCAGGTCGCGCACGCAGATTTGGTGGACTTCCAGAAAGCACCGAAGGCCTTTCGGCTAAACCGTTAGCCGAGGGCGGATCATCTGAAAGTCAGAAAGAGGTGCAGGTTTGAAATATCCCAGATTGTTATCCGGTTCGCTGGTCGCTCTTACTGCGTTTTCAATAATATTCCTTTTCCCAGTGTGGACTCATCTGGTGTTGTTGTTCACCGCGTTCACTCTTGGTGAAATGGAATTCAGCAACATGGTGCGGCGCGGCGGTCACAAGTACGAGTTGCTGCCTACGACGGTGTGCGGCGTGGCTTATTTGATCTGCACCGCAATCGAGTCTCCTGTGTTTAGAGAGCTTTTCCCAGGATTGGCTCCGATTGAAGGCGCGCAGCTTTCCGACATCGTGTTGTGGGTCACTCCTGCGATTTTGCTCATGCGCGGCGTCTTTCGCCGTGAGACGGAAAATGCGATGGAGACATTCGCGTTCAGTTATGCCGGGTTCTGGTACGTGGCAGTGCTTCTGAGCTTTATGGTGAGAATCTCTTTCGAATGGGGGCTCGACGCCAAGAACAATATTGACTATACCGGGCGTCTTGCGCTGGCGCTGTTCATCTTATTCGTGAAGATGGGAGATGTAGGCGCCTACAGCGTGGGGATGAAGTTTGGCAAACGCAAATTGATACCGGAGATATCGCCTAAGAAGACGGTCGAAGGCCTTGTCGGCGGATACGTTGTCGCTATGGCAACGAGTCTGGTCGTCTGGGGTATAGCGGGCGCCTTTACCGGAGGCATGATCGGGGAAATACGTTACTCTTTATTCCACGCCGTCCTGCTCCCGATAGTTCTCACCACGGCAGGCGTGGTTGGGGACCTGTCCGAATCGCTTATAAAACGTTCGGTAGGCGTAAAGGACTCCAGTAGCACCTTTCCGGGTATCGGGGGAGTTCTGGACGTACTCGACAGCCTGCTGTTCGCCGCCCCAATAATGTATGTCTATATCCTAGTGTTTTTAAAGTAGGTCCATGAACTCTGATACAAACCAGGCAACGAACGCTGCGCGATCCGGGGCGCATAGCTCTGAGGAACGCCTAAGCCCCTCTACTGTCAGGAAAATACGCGAGTGCAACCGAGAGCAAACTGCGGGCGAGGAGGTTGCAAATGCAATAACTCACGGTATTGGCGCGTTACTTTCCATAGCCTGTCTGGCGGTG
The DNA here is from genome assembly GCA_964405775.1 of uncultured Lentisphaerales bacterium. GTDB lineage: Bacteria > Verrucomicrobiota > Kiritimatiellia > RFP12 > UBA3636 > JAAZFF01. The sequence continues at coordinate 13,416 of CAYOPG010000033.1, read as the reverse complement.
GCGGTCACGTTCTCCGCCATGTACAGCGACGTATGGAGCGTCGTGAGCATCAGCATCTACGGGGCGTCGATGATACTGTTATATCTATTCTCAACACTCTACCACGCCACCACAAACCCCAAGATAAAAAACTTTTTAAACGTTCTGGATCACTCAACAATTTACTTGCTGATAGCTGGCTCCTATACGCCGTTTTGTTTGGCCGGCATAAGGCTCTACAGCCCCGGATGGGCGTGGACAATCTTTGGCATTGTGTGGGCAATCGCCATTTTCGGTATAGCGTTCCAATGCCTTTTCCTCAATAGGTATCCCGTTTTCTCGACCATTACCTACTTGGTCATGGGCTGGACCGTCATAATCGCCGTCTATCCACTATGGAAGTCAATGGGAGCAAACGCCGTTTTGGGCATCGCCGCCGGCGGCGTGCTATACACGATCGGAGTAATTTTCTACGCGATGAAGCACATAAAGTATATGCACGCGATATGGCATCTCTTCGTGCTTGGCGGCACTTTGGTTCAATACGCGGTGGTGCTGTACTACATTGCCCTCGGCAACCTCACCCCAGCTTCCTGATAAAAACATGATACCAACCTCCCCACCCGACACAATTACCATCCTTGCCGGCTGGGGCATATATCCGCTGCTACTTGCAAAAGGCGCGCGCGTTGCCGGAGTCCGCCGCATTTCGATGATCGGATTCAAAGGCTCCACATGTCGTGCAACTCTTAAAGCCGCCGATGACGTGAAGATGATACCCTTCGGCAGCCTTGAGATATTGCGAGAGACAATATCGTACTCCCCCAGCCGGCACATTCTGCTCGCCGGACAGATCAACCCGTTGTGCCTTTTCCGCTCTCGTATGGATAATGGCATGAGAAAAGAACTCGCTTCAATCAAAATCCGCAATGCCCACACGCTGTTCCAGCACCTCGTCGCATTCATTGAGGATCAAGGGTGCTCGGTTCTGCCATCTTCGCTCTTCATGGCCGATCACATCCCTATGCCGGGCGTCCTGACCAAACGCGCCCCCGATCCACGCGAAGCCGATGATATCGCGTTCGGAAACCGCATGGCAATGGCGATAGCGAATCTCGATATCGGCCAGTCGGTTGTCGTCAAAGACGGCGTGGTTCTTGCCGTCGAGGGCTTTGACGGCACAAATGCTGCCATAACCCACGGCGGTGCCATAGCCAGGCGCGGTGCCGTCCTGTGCAAAGTCGCCAAAGAGAAGCACGACATGCGCTTCGACATCCCGGTGATCGGCGCCAAAACCATAGCCTGCATGCGTAAGGCAGGCCTTTCCGCGATGAGCATCCAGGCTGGACGCACTCTGGTGCTGGATATGCCGGGCACCATCAAGCTCGCCGACAAGTTCTCGATTTCCATAACGGCCGTTGAAACCCCCTGGCCGCAAGCCCCCGTGTTCCGATGAGCAACCCAAAACGCATACTTATCTGCGCAGGCGAAATAAGCGGCGACATGTACGGCGCTGCAATCGTGCGCGAAATGCGCGCGCAATCCGCCTGTCCGCTCGAATTCTACGGATTCGGAGGAGACCTGATGAAGGCCGAGGGCGTCGAACTCTATGCCCATGTTTCGCAAACGGCAGTCATGGGAATATGGGAGGTTATAAAAAACATCCGGTTTCTCGCTCACCTCAAACGCACGATCCACGGACTTCTATCGGCACGCCGGCCGGACTTGGTATTGACGCTCGACTATCCCGGTTTCAACTTGAAACTCGCCGCGGACGCCAAATCGCGCGGAATACCAGCAGTGCATTACGTCTGCCCTCAGGTCTGGGTGTGGCGGAAGGGACGCATACCCAAGATAGCGCGCTCGCTCACAAAGCTCATAACGATCTTCCCCTTCGAGCCGCCTCTTTTCGACGGTACGGGCCTTGATGCCGTTTTCCTCGGTCATCCTCTTGCCGACCAAGTTGCGGAAACCCTATCCCGTGAGCCGAGCGCACTTCCGTGGGGGGAGGGGCGCCGAATTGCCATTTTCCCGGGCAGCCGCCACTCCGAAATCAACCGCATATTGCCAACTGAAATCGCGGCCGCCGTGCTTCTGGAAAAACGTCTTGGCCCATGTTCCTTCCTCATACCGGCACCGACCGCGGAAGCGCGCTGTCAACTTGAATCAGCCCTTGCGAAGATCGAGAAGAAACCGGCATCGCTCGCTATCTGCGACGGCAATTCGCGCGAGATACTCCGCCAGGCGGAGGCCGCAGTTATAAAGTCCGGCACCTCGACACTCGAAGGATCCCTGCTGCTTTGCCCGTTCGTGCTCGTGTACCGAGTCAGCTCTATCTCGTATCCAATTATGCGCCGCCTTATAACCGGCGTCGCGCACGTGGGACTTGTGAATATCCTCGCGCAAAAGGAAGTTACAAAAGAACTCATACAAGACGACGCCACCCCAGAGGCGATAGCGGATGAAATCGAGAGGCTTCTCACCGCTAACGCCGTGCGCGAAACCATGCTATCAGAAATGCGCGCCGTCAACGACCTGGTCGGCAAACCTGGCGCTTCAGCCCGTGCCGCCACCGCAGTGCTGGACTTGATATACGGTTACAAACAGGACCGGTGATGCGGGCGGCGAATGGCGCTATTCCTTGAGAGCGCTGGTCAATGACGGGGATTTGGATGTAGTTGTTCCCGTAGGTTTTGTCTTCTGATGGGCCAGAGCATTTTTGGTTTGCAAAAGAAAAGCCGCGTCCCGGCGGATCGGGGCGCGGCTTTGTTCGGTGTGCGCTATGCTAGCGTACAATCATTATGGTTGATGAGGGGGTCCATTTGCGCACTTCAATCTCGTGCTCGGCGGTGCCGAGCGGTACAGTGAAGGCAAGTGTGCCCGCGGCGTCGCTCAGCACGAACGCCGTGTCATCGAGCAGCGCGCCATTGTCGCGGATTACGAACCTGGTGTCCGCATCCAACCCCGTCATGGTGTAGCTCGCGGTGTTGTCTATGGCTGTGCCGGTGGATTTTTTGGTGCAGGATTCGAGCCACTTGTATCTGTTGGAGACAGGATGCCACTCCGTGAATGTGCGCGTGACGACAATCGCATCGTCGATATCGAAGTTGGTGCCGTTAGCCACATATTCTGGGAACACGGTTTCATCCGACACCTGCTTCGCGAAGGCGGTGCTGACGTCTACCCCGCCATCGGCGGCGAATGCGCCCGGGTTGTTGATGTTGGCATAGTATATCGTGCCGGGGTACGACTTGTTGTTAAGGGAGCCGAATCGGCCCGTTACTGCCACGGAGCCGGTGAATCCGCCGCGGTTCATCGCTTCGATGGCGATGCGTCCGCCTGCGCCCGGCCTGTTGTCCGTGCCTCCGCGTGCGGTGATTGTGCCTGCGCCCGTAAGAGTGCCAGCCTGCACCCATACGCTGCCGCCTGCGCCGCGTCCGTCGCGTGCGTCGGAATCAAGGCGTCCGGATAGTTCCAGAGTTCCGGGGACGACGAGCTTGATTGCGCCGCCGCCGCCAAAAGCACTGCGTCCTGCGCCGAGCGCCGATGGGCGTGTAAGATTGCCATAGCCGCCGGTATAGTCCGTTTTGCCACCGTAGGAATTGCCTTCTGTTGAGTATACGGGCCCCGCTGTCGTGCCAAAGCCGCGCCCCTTGGCGGAGATGAGGCCTGCGATAGTGGCGTCGGCAGCGCAGATCATCTCTACGCCGCGCCCGTGTTTCTTGGTGTCAGTTCCGCCGGAGTCGGCGTTGATGTACGAGAAGTCTCCCCACCCGGCGTAGATTTTTGCGCCGGATTCTATATTCAGCACATTGAGGCTGTAGCTCGGCACAGTGGTGCTGGACGGCAGGCAGAGAACAGCCGTTCCGAGGACGTTGAGGTTCGAGACGGTCAGTCCCGCCATGTCATCGGGGCAGCCGGGGAACCACTTGTCGAAGCGCAGGGTAGAAGCTCCGCCCACTGTAAGGTCGCCGATTTCGAGCTTGCCGCCGTGGAATTCCACGCGCGAGCCGTTTGTGACGGTCAGGTTCCAGTAGTGGACTGTCTGGCCGGGGAAAATGTAGGAATAGCTCGACGTAATTTCCATGTCAACCGGTGCGCCGGGGGCTCCTGTATTGCCGGCGAAGCGTCCCGGCTCCCAGAGCGTGCCTTCGGAGCCGTCGCTGTGGGACGTGTCGCCGCCCTTGACAGAGACAATTCCGGAGAAGGTTGACGACGTGTACTCGATTGATACGCGCCCACCGCCGCCGCCCTGTCCGCCCGGGTCGCCGTTGGCGTTGATTTGTCCGGAGCCGGAGAGTGTGCCTGCCACGAGCCAGATGCTGCCGCCCGCGCCGCGGCCGTAGCCCTTCGCGGTGACTAAGCCGTTGACGGCTATGTTGCCGGTGGCGTTGAGCTTTATCGCGCCGCCACCGCTAGCGGCGCCGGCGTAGTCCACGTTGCCTCCGCTGCCAAGCGCGGTAGGCTGCTGATACTTGCCGTAGGCAATTGTGGAGTCGTAAGCTTCATAGCCCCAATAGTTGACGCCACCGTGGCTCGCGCCCTCGCTGTTCCCGGCGGGACCTTGTCGGTTTGGAAAGCCCTGGTAGTCTGCCGATAGCGTGCCGTTTATTACCGCGTTGGCGCAGTTGATTGTAACGCCGATGCCATGCGGCACCGCCGCGGTTGCGCCAACTGCGGGCGTGCCTCCTGAGTCGGGGTTGATAGCAGTCGGGTCGCCCTTGCAGGTGACGGTTGCGCCGGCTTCTATAGTAAACGTCCCATATGCCCCCGTGGAGGGATAAGTCCCTGCATCGATAAGCGGGTAGCGTGCAAGGGCTGACGGAATGACAATGTTGTCTCCGCTGCCCGGCGCTGCATTGCCGTTCCAGTTGAGAGGATCAATCCAGTTGTTGTTTATGCCGCCTGTCCATACGTACGTGCCGCCTGTGATTTCGGTGACGGTTACCGGCACGTCCGCGTATGACTCGTTGCCGGCGGTGTTGCGCACCGTAAGGCGCAGGACGTAGCTGCCCGCCGTGTCGAGTGTGACTGTTTCAGCACTGGTGTCCAAATCCGCCCCTGGGCCGCTTATGACACTTGCGCCGCGCCAGACAATCTGCATGGGGAGCGTCTCTATGCCTGTCCCCGAGCTGGAGCCTGCTGTTGAACCGATGTCGAGCTGCAGTGCTTCGATGACGGAGGTCTCGCCTGTGGGCAGACCGCGGGCGTAGCTCGTGCGCGCTGAGATTGTCGGGTTTACAGGCGTATAGCGGAACGTCTGGGATTTGCCGCGCCCCAGCGTCACCGAAGTCGTGGAGTTGGTGAACCATGCGTACAGGGTCAGGTCGGCATCCGTGGCCGGGCGCGCGAATGCGAACTCGGCGGGAACTGGGGAGGCCGGCAGCCATGTGCCTCCCTCGACTGCGGACGGAACCCCGGAAGTCGTGACCATATACTGGTCGTAGCCGTCGGGGACGATCAGGTTGACGGCTGCCACCACGTTGCTGCCGGTGAATTGCGCACTGCCAGTCTTGATGTCATTCACCGTAAACGAAGGGGCGGGCAGCACATCTGGCACGGCGGGGAAGGTGGTGCCTGTTATTTCAAGTTCGCCATATCCCGCGTAATTGCTGTCCTGAGTGGGGCCAAACGTTATGCGCACGTATTCCACCATGTCGGCGATTAGCCCGGTGCTGTCGGTGACCTTGGCGAAGAGTTGCCCATTATCGTTGTAGTTAAAAGCCGTGTCTGGAACTGCCACCCAGGTTTCCGTAGCGACGCGTTTGTAGGCAATTTCGGCGATCCTTATGTCGTCCCGGCTGCCCCACCACGTATAGAAGTTGACACCGGTCAGGTTGTAGCCCCATTCTGCATCGCCCAACTTGTATTCAATTACGGCATTTACGCCGATTGTGTAGGCATTCGTGCTTCCCGCAGCCAGAAAACCGCCGTCGGTAAGTACGAGCGGCGTCTTTGCGCCTTCGACAGTGGCGCTTACGTTAACGACGTTCGACGGCATCATGCCGAGTATGAGGTTGTTCGCCGCAGGCGTAAAAGGTGTTGTCCATTTGCCTTTTGTGACCACTGTTGCGGCCTGAGCCGCGACAGCCATGCCTGCAACGAGAATTGCTGCGACTACTGTTTTTGTGTATTTCATGATTACTCCTTAAAACAATCAGCACAATGCTAACTTTGTTAACGGAACGCTGAAATATTAACATTTTACTCTTT
>CAYOPG010000033.1:0-7124 GCA_964405775.1 uncultured Lentisphaerales bacterium | reverse complement strand
GGCTCTGAAACTCGCCCTAAAGCAGATATTAGGAGCAAAGGCTCACTCTGCCACGGCAGCGCTCGGCATCGCCGCTGCGACTGCCTTGTTGGCATGGCATCTGGAGCTGGCGGAAACGGTGTCCGCGCAGGCAGACGAGATCGTCGAAAGCTCAACCGCCCCGTTTTCAGCATGGATTGCAGGGGCGGCATTTTCGTCACGTCGAAACGATGATAATATAGCCTCCAGTGGAGACCGTGCCACGGCCGAGGCCACTGTTGGCTTCCGACGAACTTCGCAGACTTCAGCAGCGCTGCCGGGGGAACTATTGCTCAAGCTCGGAAATTCTGCCGAGGTACGCGCGGAGTTGTTAACTGTGCACCATGCATCGCTTGATGTGCGTCCTGGCGGACGCGTGTTGCAGGGGCCGCCACTGATCGGAGGCATCGCCGCCATCCCTGCTGATGGCGTTCCACCTCTTCAGAAGCAACGGAACCTTACGGCCGGGCGCTGGCCGGCCCCCGACTTCGGCGGCAACGAAGCCGTGTTCAATGAAAACCTATTCATAGACCGCGGTCTGCCGCCGCCCGAGCCAGGCACACGCATACCCGTCATGCTGCGCGGCGGCACAGTGGTGTTGGAGGTCGTGGGTTTGTTCAAGAGCGACATGATTGTCAGAGCCTTCCCCTCCGTTTACACCACTCGCCAAGCCATCGCGGAAATCGCAGCTCTCTCTCCCGGCTCGCCAACCGCACCCAACCTCGCACTCTGCGAAACACTGGGAAGCACCAAGGTCGGAGCAGTGGAGAAACTTCTGGAGTCTGTTCCACAGGCTGATTCATGCATCCTCTACACGCGCGATGCAGTCTCAGAAAGATACCGTAGCGACACCTCTCGCAATATAATGCGCCAGTTGCCGATGTCCCTCCCCCTGGCGTTCATAACAGCCGCCTGCATGTTGCTCACAATGCTTTCAACCAGCATGGCAGGGCAGCGACGAACCATCGCGCTCCTTCGTTGCAACGGCATGTTGCGCAGCAGCGTCGTCCTGATGCTAGTCTGCCAAGCTTTCATGCTTTGCGCCATTGGCTGGGTAATCGGTATGCTTGCCGCGACTTTGCTCGTTCAGATATTCCTGTTGCTCGAAGCTACGTCCGAACTGCCCGCACTTGTAAGCATCGGATGGAAGGCGCCGGTCGCGACTGCAATCCTGACACTATTTGCCGGTCTTGTTGCAGTAATCGCACCATGCGTTCAAATCGCGAGAATCCGTCCGTTGGAGATTGCGGGGAAAGACAACGTGCTTCCCCGTCCCGTCTCGCTTGTGCGCACACTGCTCGGCATAGTGCTCTTGCTGCCGATGCCCCTCATGGCGCTGCACACTGGTATAAGTCTCTCTTTGCGAACAGTGCTTCTAATCGCAGTCGCAATGCCTTGTTTTGTGGCAGGGTGTGCACTCTGCCTCCACGCGTTGATGAGGTCGGTTGAGCTGATACTCTCAAAACCGTTGTCGGCATTGCTCGGACTCGATTCCGACCTGCTGTCGCGACGCATCAGTCGCGCGCCAGGCCGCGCAGCCGGCACGATACTCGCACTTTCGTTCGGCCTGGGCGCTTTCATGGCAATCCATATCTGGGGCGGTTCTTTGACGGCGTCCTACGTTCCGTCACCAGAGTGGCCTGACATAATTGTCTCTATGCTTCCCAACGGCATAGATCGCGAGGCCTTTGAGGCAATGGCAAAGGCGGAAGGTGCGGCACAGGGCACCATTCCGATCGAGGCGTCGCAGTTCGAACTGTCGGAGGCGACTATGAATCAAATCGAATCCAATGGGCTGCCGCGACTGAAAAGCGACCTCTTACTGATCTTCGGTGTCGATCCCGAGGCGGCGTTCGGCGGAGACGAGCCGCTGGCGGACTTCAAGTTTGTGGAAGGGGATCGGCTTTCCGCAGCGGCTGCTATGAGCGACTCCGATTCGTGCATCGTGCCGGTTATGTTTACACGACTCACAGGACTCCACCTCGGCGACTCGGTCGAACTCGCAGGAAGGCGTCTGGAAATATGTGGTGTTGTGGATTTGAACTGGCATCTCGTCACCTCCCGCGCCAGAGTTAGAAGCTTATTCGGACCTCTCGATACAGCCGGTACTCCGAAAGATGCGCAACAACGCAAACCAACGATGGGCATGGCATTCACAAGCGAAAAATTCGCGAGATCGATAACTAAGAACAGCGATTCAATCTATTTCGCATGGATGAATCTTTCGGATAAAATGCGTGCTTTGCATCCGCTGAATGCGGCGGTGCGTCTGGACGCATCGCTGAACGCGGTTCTCGCCGACTCGTACAAACAGCGAGACGTGCCGCGGATGGGAAACGCAAACGCGCTTCAGGTGCATCACCGCGACGAAATCGCCGACGGCACAATCGCGCACGGCTACGACATTCTGGGCACCATGTCGCGCATTCCATTTTGGTCGGTCGCAGTTGCTTCGCTCGGCATAGCGGCGATGCTTGTAACCTCTGCGCAAGCCTCGCGACACGAGATCGCCACAATGCGCGCGGTCGGCATGACGCGCGGGCAGCTCGCGGCGATGTTTGCTGGAGAGGCGGCATTCGCCGTGGCGTGCGCTATAATACTGAGTCTGGTGGCGGGTATATTTATCGGGTGGTCCTTCACGTCCGTCACTGCCGCACGTATGGCCGACGGGCTGCCGCGCGTTTTGCACATACCATGGATTCGAGTGGTTGAAGGAGTGTTTTTCATGCTCCTGACCACATCTATCATGGCAATACTGCCACTCCGCCGCATTGTGGCAGACAGGGACGCCTCTTAAGGCTCAACTCTTTGGCGTTTTTCTCTGCGATTCAAGTATTATTTTTCCAGACATGCTCTTGTATCCTAAATTCCGTTGCGCTTGACGCACGGAGATACGGTCTGTAGAATAATACGGCATGAGCAATATTACAGCGAAGATCAGAATAAGGAACACCGGAGATACTGTCGAGACCACAGTCGGCACCGCGCTTTTCAAGGCTTTGCGTGACGCGAATATTTTGGTGCCGACGATATGTGGAGGCAAGGGCTTCTGCGGAAAGTGCAGGATCCAGATATTCAACGGTAACACGTTCCCAGTGACCGATTCTGAAAAAAGGAAGCTTTCCGAAGCGGAGCTCGCTCAAGGCTGGAGACTTTCGTGCCAGGCTCTCGTTGAGGGCGACATGGAAATTGATCTGCCCCAAGACACAAAAGACGTGCGTCTGTACAAAGCCGAAGTCATCGCGCTAGAGATGGTGTGCCGTGAAACGAGACGGGTCAGGCTTCGTCTGTTGGAACCTGCCACGATGGAGTACTTGCCGGGGGCTTTCATACTGCTCGACATACCACCCACGCCCGAAAAGAAGCTTGGAGCCTCGCGTTCCTACTCGATCGCCACTCCGCCATCGTCGAAGAACGAAATTGAGCTCAATGTGAAACGTGTTCCGGACGGTTTCGGATCCGGGTACGTGCACAACGTACTGAAGCTCGGAGACGTTGTCTCCTTCTCCGCGCCATACAGCGGATATCCAAGCACAAGCGATCTAAACGATCTTATATGCATAGCGGGCGGATCCGGGATTTCACCAGTGCTATCCGTCTTGCGTCACATGAAGGAAATCGGCAGCACACGCAGAACAAAGTTTTTCTTTGGAGTCCGGGAATGCGACGACTTGGAATACATTCCTGAAATGCGCGCCATGGAGAAGGAATTACACGCGTTTGAATTTTTCTCCATTGTGGAGAACCCAGGCAACAGCTCGGACGAAAAAATAATGGCGGGGCGCGTAACCGACGCCGTTGCCCAGATTGTCACAGACGCGAAGGGGTGTTCCGCCTATCTCTGCGGCGGCAAGAGCATGCTAGAGGCTTGTTGCCGGATACTGGTTGAGCGAGGGATTCGGAAAGAAGACATCTTCTTTGATCAGTTCTCTTGACGCACGCGATCCTATCGCTTGCGGGAGCCTTTGAACTTGAGCTTTATAATCGCGAGCGCATAGCGTATACGACTTGCCAGTGTGGACACCATGCCACGGACACCACGTTTTTCTTGGCGCAGACTGAGTCCACGTCTGCTCATATAATCGCGGTCGTCTAAAGACATCCAGTATCCCTCCTGAAAACGTTGTCCAATAATATTCTCTGTGGCTGAAAAACAGAGAGGAGTCTATCAAACCTTGATCAGTGGCGCAACGTAATCGGTTTTTGACGTTCCGTTGCTGTTGCCTTGCGGGATTCGTTTTGCATTTGGAAAAAAGGGAAAGGAGGTGCTATACTGGTCGGCCAGTTAGTCATTGACAGGAAAACGGGAGATTCTATGAACAAGGAAAAGGTGGAGAAGCTGGTTGAGGAGATCCTCCTCGAAATAGGGGAGGACACACACAGGGAAGGTCTCAAAAATACTTCCGCCCGTGTGGCGAAGGCTCTCGAATTCTTGACGCGCGGCTACTCCCAAACCCCGGATGAGGTTGTTAACGGAGCGATTTTCGAATCCTCGAAGGATAACATGGTCGTCGTGCGCGATATTGAGGTTTACAGCCTCTGCGAGCACCACATGATGCCGTTTTTCGGACGGTGCCACGTCGGTTACATATCGCGTGGCAAGGTGATCGGAGTCAGCAAGATCCCTCGTATCGTGGACTGCTTGGCAGCGCGCCTGCAGATACAGGAGCGCCTAACCAACGACATCGCGCGAGCCGTAAAGGACGCAATCGACGCCGAGGGTGTGGGCGTTGTCATGGAATGCCGCCACCTGTGCATGATGATGCGGGGGGTGGAAAAACAGAACTCCGTAATGATGACGTCGGCGGTGCTGGGCAGCTTCCACGACGACCCGTCCACACGGGCCGAGTTCATGACGCTGGTAAAAGGCGTTTAACAGGCGCTAAACAAGGCTGCGGCGCGAATGGGGGGTGAGCAGAAGAGCCAGAATCACCATCGCCGCGCCAGTTGCCAAAAAAGGGGCGAAGTGTTCCTTGTGCCGCATGTAAACGGTATCCTCAACCTTAGTCTTCTGCAACTTGTCTATCTGCGTCAGCGCATCTTCGAGACCATCTTTGTTCCTGACGTTGAAGTACAACCCGCCCGTGCTTGAGGCTATGCGTTTTAAAAGAGTTTCATCGAGCGCGTAGCCTTGAGGCGCCATGCGTTGGAAAAGCGCTTCGAGCCCCATGGATGGAACGGCGGCAGGAATATCGGAGTTGCCGATGCCAATTGTGTAAACTACGATTTTCTGTTGTTTGGCCACGGCGATCGCCTGCTCCGGCGATATGATCCCTGCGTTGTTGACGCCGTCGCTCAGCAGAATGACGATACGCGTCTCGATGTTTGTGGCGGCAGCAAGCCTTGCGGCAGCCATCGCGAGACCGTCTCCAATCGCCGTCATGGTTTCCATTGCATCATGGCTGCGGGGTATCTCGGTGCCCTTCAGCACATGCAGCAGGGCTTCGTGGTCGAATGTCAGCGGACAGCGCGTGGTGGCGTAGCCCCCGAAAGCCACAAGACCTATCAAATCGTCGGGGCGACGGCCGACGAACTCCGCGAAAGTCTCTTTGACGACGTCGAGTCGAGTCCTGACTGCCGAGCCGCGCGCGCCACGCGGTGAGAGGTCTACCTCTGCCATCGAGCCTGAGACGTCTACCGCCATTTCAATGGCAATCGAGTTTTTCGCCTTATTAGACTTTGATAAAACCGTTTGCGGTCGCGCCGCCGCCACTATGACAAGCGCGATTCCGAGGATTATCAGCACCGGCGGGAGGTAGGAGAGTTTCTGCCTCCATGTGGTGGATACCGGGATCATATTCACACGCGGGTAGGGGATTGCCTGACTTCTGGCACGGCGTAGCATCCTGTAGCCGGAAAACACCAGCGGAATAAAAAGAAGGAGCCAGAGAGGAGATGCGAGATGCGTCATTCCCCCGCCTCCTTTGGCGCATGAGTTTTCCCCATGTGCCCAGCTTCAACCGAGCCAGACTGTGACGGCTCGCTTTCGAGGTAGCCTTTGGCCTTTGCGACGGCTTGTGACGCCGACTCCACCGTGGCCGAGACTCCAGCGAACTTGACCAGATCTGCGGCCGAGAGGAAAAGCTTGAGGTTTGCTAACGATTCGATGCTGAACTCTTCCCTTCCGGTGGCCATGGCGAGGAATTCCTCTGTAGTCTGACGGGGAGCCCTTATGCCGTAGCGTCGCTCTATGTAACGCCGTACAACCATGGTAAGCTCGATGTAGAAATCCTTAAACTGCCCCTTCTCGGCTAGCTTGCGTGAAAGCAGCCTTTCGAGTTCATGAAAAGCGCGTTCGCGTGGCGTCATACGCCGGATTTTGCGGGCGACGACAATCTTCGAAGTACCCCATAATGCCACTAATACGAGTCCGACCAGAAGTGCGACGCCTCCCAGAATCTGCGGTAGTTTCCGGAAAGACGGCCGTATATAAACAGGCTCTATGTCGGTGGAGACCGTTCCCGGAGCGGTGTTGGCGGAAGCACCAGACGGGATGGAGATAACATCGGTGCTGAACCATGTCTTCAGGGGAGGGTGTACCGACGTATCTGTCGTGGTGACGGCGAAGGGGCGTATACGGTAACGCACCGCCCCGGGTTTTGGTGTCAGTCTGAAGTTGTACGTGGTGGAGGCCATGTTCCCGGCAGGAGCGTTTTGAGTAGAGTAATACCCAGTCTGCTCAAAACCTTCAAATCGTCCCGACATCGTCTCCGGTATATTCGCATCTATGCCTTCAGGGTGCGTAAGGTTGATTAACACTATCGTATCACGCCCAAGATCCACTATAGCGGGGTCGATGGATATCGCAAGCTTTACGTCGCCTTCTGAAAACGTCTTTTCAATCGGCGTCTCTGCGGTACCCGTCTGCGCTGCGCACAAAAGCGTCACCGCGTATGCTATAGCCAATCCGCTAAAGACACACTTTGCATTACGCCATGCCATGTATAGCCATCCCGTCAATTGGTAGAAATCCTTTCGTTCAAAACACCTTTTGTCCTAGTGAAAATCTGCATTGGATGTTACCAGAAACTCGGTGCAAATTCAAGAAAACAGGACACTAGCATCCCATAGGCTTGATTTTAATTCAGCCACCTAGCTGGAACCCA
>CAYOPG010000032.1:0-23908 GCA_964405775.1 uncultured Lentisphaerales bacterium | reverse complement strand
ACCTTGTCGTTCTGCCGCACGGCGGAGGGGCAGAGCAGCGTCACCCAGTTGCCGCGCTCCGCCACGGCGGGGGTCTCCTCGTCACGGCGGAGAGTGCCGACCGTGAACTCCAGCACGCCCGTCTTAGGGCCGTGCACTGAAATTGTGTCGCCTTCCCTTATAGGCCTGTCCTGCACCATGAGCTGGAAAGCTCCGGCCTTTGGATAGTAGTTCATGACGATACCCACGTGGCTCTTGCGCCGCGTTGCCTGGTTCTCGTCAAGCTCCGCAAACCCGCCCGCGCCGCCGCGGCCGTGGTATAGCCCTACGCTGAACTGTCTGTGGTAGACGCGCGCGCAGCGCTCCACGAGCGAGTCGGCAAGCTCCTTCGTGAACGTCCCGCCGTACACGGCATCCACCGCCTCCCTGTATGCGGAGACGACGGCCTTCACGTATTCTGGATTACGCGCGCGACCCTCAATCTTGAAAGAGGCGATGCCGGCAGCGGCCAGCTTGTCCACGAACGGCAGCGAGCACAGGTCGCGCGCGGACAGGACGGCGTGCGGGTGCACCTCGAACTCCGCATTGCTCGTTGCGCCCTCCTGCACCTCGCGTATGACGTACTTGCGCCTGCATGGCTGGTGGCACTCTCCGCGCGATGCCGAGAACCCGTATGCATCGTGCGACAGGAGGCAGCGTCCAGACACTGCCACGCACATCGCGCCGTGCACAAACGTCTCGATCTCCACATCCACTGCCGCCGCAATCCGCGCCACCTCGTCCAGCGTACATTCGCGCGCCAGCACAATGCGGCTTGCCCCAAGGTCCTTGAGGAATTGTGCGCTCTTGGAATTCGAGCACGACATCTGCGTCGAGATGTGGAACGGGATACCGATCTCGCGGCATGCCGCCACCACGGCCCAGTCGGCCGCGAGCACGGCGTCTGCGTATGGCTTCACGTAGTTGAGCAGCTCCCGCATTTCGGTTAATTCGCCCTCGTAGATTATGGTATTGAGGGTGATGTAGAGTCGGACGCCTTTTGCGCGGCAGCGCTCCGCCGCCTCGGGCAGCGTTTCCACCGTGAAATTGCGCGATGCCATCTGCCTCATGTTCAGAGAGTCGAGGCCGAGGTAGACGGCATCGGCGCCGGCGTCAAGCGCCGCCTGAAGGCAGGTCATATCGCCAGCGGGGGCAAGGATTTCCGGCTTACGATTTTTAATTTTCATGTCGTGTCGCATTGGATAACCTTATTTTATGCCGTTTTACAAGTCAAGAAACAAAATACCGCTTTAATACGTTTGGGCAATGATCTTGTTCAGCGTTTCTTGCGTGAGGTTTGTGGTTATGTTAAAATTACTGCATGAATTCAGGTAACGCAAAAGTCATTGGGAAACCCACTAGTAAAAAGTCTCGCCGTCGGCGCATAATTGCCGTGGTGTTGCTTGTTTTGTTGGTTTTGGGAATGTTGTGGTTTGTTTCCATGAGGCGCCATGATCTCACCGCTTGGCCGGAGCGCGCCGCAGAGGTTTCCGTTGTCGTTGACATGACTAAGTATGCAGGAATGAATCTGGCTTCTCCGGACGTTGTTAACGGATTTACCAGTATTTTAACTCATTCTGCCGAGGATCTGCTTTCCGAGTACAGGCGTTTTCAGATTCGTGGCATAGCAGAAGGGGAACAATACCCGCTCATCGAAAGACGACTTGGATATGGAGCGTCGAATCTGGTGGAGTTTGCAAAGTTTTGGAGATCGTATGACGGCTTCGACCCCAGCCACGGCGCCATGGAATACAATGAGTTCATCGGATACAGTTCAGAGTTTGCTGTGTTGGGATGCTATTATGCGGCGACGGGTGTCACAAACGGGGTGCTCCCCGCAGGACACGATGGCAGAATTGCCATGCTTGAGGATCAAATGAGGTTGACACGTGGTGGAGGTCTACTTGCACGCGCCGCCGCACTCAACAATGTCATGCTCGTTGTCCGAGAAATCATAATGAATTCGGAAGAGCAGAACTTAGACGCCACGGTTGTATCAGAGTGCATGGCACGCCTGCGCGAGGCAGAAGATGAGGTTGGAGATTTCGGAGATGCCATTCGTTCCGATTATGCTTCCGTGCGAGTCATGGTTTCATCTTTGTACGGGCAACTGGCAGGGCGGACAAATATAGTCAACAGCGGAGCGAAGCTTGGTGCTATGTCGGGGATAATGGTCGGCATGCTGGGTGGCAATGAAACAGCCACTGAGGCCAATCTCGATGCGCTTTTTTCGCGCCTGATACGCAATTCAGATACGGAGGGGTACTCGCCAGAAGGGCTGGCCACCGGCCTTCCAGGATGGGTGGGATTGAAGCGGGAACGTCCGCCATGGACTAGAGACCCGATTGGCGCGGCCGTAGCCTCTTCGTACATGCAAAACGCAAATTTCGCCCATGCTGTAAAACCGAGCTTGTTGCTGGAGTTGAGGGCTGCCCGGATCGTGCTTGCCCTGCAGTTCTACAGGAAGGAGCACGGCGAGTACCCGGAAAGTCTGGACGCGCTTATGGATGGTGGATTGCTGGTGGCGGAAGACCTCGAAGACCCATTTGCATCAGAGGACGGTCAGCCTATCGTCTATTTGCGCGACGGTGATGGCTGGCGTTTCCACAGCGTCGGATTGAACCAGTTGGACGATGGTGGAATCTACGATGCATACCGCGTAAAAACTGCTGAAGAGCAAATGAAGGCTGATTTTGTTTTTGTTTCGCGTGAACGAGAAACCCGCTCCGTACCCAGTGGAGGTTGAAAATATGGCTACGATTGTAATAGACATCGGAAACACATCTACGACTATAGGCAGGTGGGAAGATAAAGAAATCTCTGCTATTTCAGCGCTTAACGGCGGCATACGCAATCCAGTCACAGTGGAGCAGGCACTTGCAAAAGCTGGTGCTGGTTCGGCTGATTCCGCTTTTGTCGCATCTGTTGTGCCAGCGGAAAATACAAATTGGAACTGGCTTTTGAAGAGGCTCTTCGGACTTGATTCCGAGTTCCTCAATTACAAGACGCCTTTGCCTGTTGGGATCGACTATCCCAAACCAGAGCAGATCGGCGCCGACAGACTTGCGGATGCTGCCGGAGCGGTTGTTCGCCACGGTTTTCCCGTGATTGTAGCTGATTTCGGCACAGCTCTTACTTTCGATGTGGTAAACAAAGACGGCAACTATATCGGTGGCGTGATTGCGCCGGGTCTTCCACTAATGACTGGGTATCTGCACGAGAAGACGGCGCAGTTGCCTGTCGTTGAGCTTGGAGGCGAGACGCCACGCAGAGGCGATTCCACAGAGAATGCCATGAAGATCGGCGCTAGAATCGGGCATCGCGGCATGGTGCGCGAGATATACAACTACATAAGCGAGACAACAGGACCGGGAACGGTGCTTTGTGCTACAGGCGGTTATGCCGCATGGGCGCTCGAGGGTATAGGTGTAGATTGCATCATAGAGATGGATTTGACTTTGTACGGCCTTGGCGTGATACATGATTATGTAAACGGCCAGATTAACTAGGAATTTTTAATAATGGAAAAAGAAATTGACCCCAAAATGTGGCTCAGAACAAACAGGGAAAAGGTGAATAACCAGTGGTTTGAATTTCTGCGTTTTAAATCCGTTGGCACGGATCCCGCTCATCTTGCCGATTGCCAAGAATGCGCTTCGTGGTTGAAACGCTGGCTCAATGAGATTGGTTTCGATGTCGAGTTCCTTGGATCCGACAATGCTCCCAAAGTTGTGTTTGCGGTACGCGAAGGCGAGAGAGACAGTACGGCGATGTTATATGGGCATTACGATGTCCAACCTGCAAGTGTTGAAGACGGGTGGGTTTCGAATCCTTGGGAGCCGTCGGCTCGCGATGGTCGCATCTATGCTCGGGGCGCGCAGGATAACAAAGGTCAGGTTTGGGCTTCACTACAGGCGATCCGTGCGTGTATCGAAGAAGGCATTGCGTTGCCGAACCTGAAAATCGTTTTAGACGGACAAGAGGAATCGGGGTCGGATGAGCTGATAAAAATTATCGAATCGCATCCGAAACTTTTCTCCGCAGACGTTCTGCTGGTGGGCGACACTTCCATGATGGAAGACCGCAGGCCTGCGATAATGGCGGGTCTGCGTGGGGTTTCCAGCATATCGGTGCGACTTGACGGCGCGAGTTATGATTTGCATTCCGGCATGCATGGCGGGGTTGCACCTAACCCGGCGATGGAGCTGGCACGAATCGTCGCGCAGATGCACAACGACGATGGTTCCATTGCTGTCGAGGGATTTATGGACGATGTGGCTCCGCTGGTTGAAGAAGAGCATTCGCTTGCCATGGCGGAGCCTTTTGACGAGAAGGATTATCAGGAAAGGATTGGCGTGCCGCCTATCGGTGGGCAACGCGGCGTCGCCCCGCAATTGCGCGGAAGCTTGATGCCCACGATCGAGGTAAATGGATTTCACAGCGGATACGGAGGACTTGGCGCCAAGACGATTATTCCGGCCACTGCCGAGGTGAAATTATCATTCCGAACGGTTTCAGGTCAAACGCCAGAAAAGTGTCTCGCCGCAGTGCGGAGGCATTTTGAGAGCCGGGTTAAATCAGGAATGAGGCTGACCTTCTCTGACAGCAAATCAGGAGCATCGGCCTTCCGGGTGGCAATCGATTCCCCAATGGTAATGAAGGCTCGTAAGATTCTATCATCTATGCACCCGAAGGGTTGCGCAGTCAAATACGAGGGTGGTTCAATACACGTCGTCGGCATGTTGGCGAATGTTTGCGGTGGCGATGCTGTCTTGGCGGGTTTTGGCCTTGAAGAGGATCGCATACATGCTCCGAACGAATCCTATTCATTTGAGCAGTTTGAGATGGGCGTTGAATACACCGCGCGTTTTCTCGCTGAAATAGGGGAGGGGTTATAGAAAATGGCGATTGAGGATTGCATTTACCGCAGCTACAACCCAAAGCGCAAACCATCGCACCCGTGGCCGAGTTGGCACAATCACACGGGCAGCTATCCGAGGTTTTCATATTGTCCCACGCCTGGGCTTTCAATCGCGCGCTATATGGAAGCGTTCAGGCAGGAACCGGAAGCATGGGAATGCTTTGCAATTACTGATCATGCCTTCTCTATCGCCATCCCAGAGCCCGGGAAATCGTGGCCACATAGTTGGTATGAAGACGAATCTATTCTTGATGAATTCAGGGCAAGCGGCGCAACTGAGAGGCGTTTCGCTGCGTATAGTGAATTCTGTGATTTGTTTCGAGACGGGGCAACGTTTTTCACAGGCATGGAGATCGAATCGAGTCTGAGCGGACGCATGGCAGTTACACGAGATGAGATGAAGGGGTTGGATGTCGTTATCGGCTCGATACACCACAACCCCGGCGATCCGGAAAAATGGGTTGAGCGCCACTTCTTTCAGATCGGGAGAGTTCTTGCTCTGCCATGCGATATTGTCGGGCATCCCGTCAGGCACCTTAAAGCTCATTCAGCACCTGGCAGCCCGTTGCCGCAGGAAATCATAGACGAGACTCTAGACATGATGAAAGCTGCCGGAGTAGCCGTCGAAATCAATGCGCATTATCCGCAAATCCAAGACGATGTGCTGATGTTGCAGGGTGCGTTTGAACGAGGCATGGAGGTCGCTTTTTCGATGGATTTACACTATCCGGAAGAGTTTGGAAATTGGCGTTACTTTGAAGATGTGGTCGAGCTTTCGGAAATCAAATATGATGAACTGAATCTGTTCCGTCCGCGTCAGTGTAGTGTGGAAGGCAGGAGTGCTACTGTATGAGAGTAGAAGAAGCTTTTGAAATTGTCGAGGCCGCCTACAAAAACAAGCGGATGCCCCATGCATACCTCGTGGTTGGCTCACCAAGAGGAACTGGATTGGAACTTGCCGAGAAAATCTCCGCAATGCTCCTCTGCAAAGCGGCAGATGTGAAACGCCCTTGCCTCAAGTGCGATGACTGCTTGAATGTTCTGGAGCACAAGCACGCCGATACAACGTGGGTGGAGCCGGAGAGCAAATCACGTATAATCTCCGTTGAAGACATGCGCGAAAAGCTCATAACCTGGGGGGGCAAAGGATCATATTTGGGCGGTTGGAAAATCGGTACGCTCCTTTTTGCCGACAGGCTAAACGAGCATTCTGGAAACGCTTTTCTTAAGATGCTTGAAGAACCCCCGGAAGAAACGCTTTTCCTGCTTGTGACTAACAGTCCTGATGCGTTGCTCCCCACGATTATATCACGCTGTCAGAGGCTTGATTTGAATGTCGGCCGTACTCCTCCATCGGAGCCTTGGCGGACAATGGTCGGTAAAATAATGGCGGATCATTCCAATGTGTCGGCGTTGCGGGTGATGTCTACCGCCGGGCGAATGGTTTCGCTCTTCGACGATATAAAAAAGGAAAGCGACAAGAGCGCCAAAGAAAGACTGAAACAAATTCAGGAAATGGGTATGGACGTCGATGAAGACACCTACAACGCCTGGGTATCTGCTGGTGCGAAAGAAACCCGTGCGGCTGTTTTCGAATCGATCCGCGATTGGTTCCGCGATGTCATGGTACTGTCAAGCGCCGGTGGAGAAACCGAGGGAGTGCCGCTATTCTTCCCGGAACACAAAGACGCGACCTCCGCGGCAGCCGAAAGAACCAGTCCTCAACGCGCCGTGCAGAACATCACTTTCGTTGACAACATTGAAAGACAGATCGAAAAGCATAACATGCGCGAGGATCTCGTCTTCCCGTATTGGCTTACCTGGCTTAGGTAGTTCTTAGCCGATTTCGCGCTTATCAACGTTCTGGTTTTCGATTTGCACGAAACTAGTCACGTAATGCGAGCGAAGTGTAAGGGTCAAACAGTTCAGGAGAAGCTGTTGCCTGCTACTGAGTATTACTAGGCAAAACCAGAAGAACGCGGGGCAGGGGGAAGGTCAACTTTATTGGCGGCTATTTCGCGGGCTTTCTCCCGTTTGAGAAATTCCTCTCCGAATGCGAAATAGCCTTCGGCAACTGTCGAAGTCGGGGCATACGCCACGACGGGGAGCCCGAAGCTTGGGGCTTCTGCGGCGCGAATGCTACGCGGAATGACAGTGTTGTATACAGAATCCCCATAATGCGCACGGACTTGTTCAATAACCTCGTCGGCAAGTTTTGTGCGGCTGTACATCGTCATCAGAATTCCTTCGATACGCAGGCGCACGTTCGCGCCACTCAAGCGGATTCGCTCTACGAGGCCGGATATGACACTCAGTCCCTCCATTGCGTAGTATTCGCACTGCATAGGAATGAGCACTGAATCGGATGCCGCCAGCGCGTTCGACATAAGAATGCCGAGCGATGGAGGGCAATCAATGATTATGTAGTCGAAGACCTTCTGGGCGATGATCGGGTCGAGAACCTTCTGGAGACCGTGCAGATGGTCGTCCATGCGGGCTATTTCAACCTCAGCACCGGCAAGATCGACCTCCGAAGGGATGATGTTGACGTTCTCGACTGTTGTGCCGACTATCACGTCGTTCAGGTTCTCAAGGTCGACAAGCGCCTTGTAGAGGCTGACGCCTGGTTTGGGTTCGACGCCCAGCCCTGAAGTGGCGTTTGCCTGAGGGTCAAGGTCAAGGACGAGCACCGTCTTTTTGCGTGTGGCTAGCACGGTGGCGAGGTTGATAACCGTAGTTGTTTTGCCTACGCCCCCCTTCTGGTTTGACACTGCAATAACTTGTGACATAATATCCTCGCCGCAGACGACAAAACAACTTGTCTACTTGTCCCTGATGATCCCGATTTTACGCGCGTATTTGAACATGCCGCCAGCTTCTACGACGGGGCCGACGGCTCCAATGTCCTTCAATTTGAAGATCTTGCCGTCTGAAACGCGTTTGATCGTGTTTTCCTCTGTATTGATTTCGGCTTCATCGCCGGTTTTAAACTCGCTAGAGAGGCGTGCCTCCGATTCATAAGGGTAGACCTCGCCGGTGGCGACGCAATTGCGGAAGAAAATTCGTGCGTAGGACTCTGCCACTACGGCTCTGCATCCTGATGCTCCGATAGCGACCGGCGCGTGCTCACGCGAGGAGCCGCAACCAAAGTTCTTCCCGGCGATCATGATGCCATACTGAGTTTTACCGGTTGCTTTGTCGGTGAAATGCGGCAGGGATTCGGGCAGTCCGGCCATGGCATAGGAGCCGAGCCTTGCATATTCCTCCGGAATCGTGGGAACGAGATTCAAGTAGGCTGCTGGGATTATCTGGTCTGTGTCGATATTGTCGCCCAGCACGTATACCTTTGCGCGAAATGTGTTGTTTTTCTGGTCCATGAGTACTCCTTAAAGATCGCGTGGATCTGTGATTTTGCCCGTGACTGCGGAGGCGGCAGCTGTCAGAGGCGATGCGAGGTATATCTGTGCGTCCTTCGATCCCATGCGGCCGATGAAGTTCCGGTTGGTGGTAGAGATGACAACCTCTTTGCCGTGTGTACGACCGAACGTGTCGATTGGCCCACCAAGGCATGCTGCGCATGATGGCGGAGCAATGGGCTCGCAACCAGCGTTGGCGAAAATTTCCACCAGCGACTTGCCGTCAATTTGAGTCGACAGGAGCTGGCCTGCGATCTCGACTGTAGCGGGCACGATGCATGTCTCAATAGCAACTTTGCGGCCGTTCAGTATCTGCGCGGCCATTATGAAGTCGGAGATTTTACCGCCTGTGCAGGATCCGATGTAAGAGCGGTCGAGCTTGACGTTTGCGACGTCACGCGCTGGGGCGTAGTTGTCCGGCGTGCTGGGCTTTGCCACGCACGGTACGAATGTCGACACGTCGTATGTGTAGGTTTTGAGAACCGGTGCGTCATCGTCTCCATAAACCGGAGTGAACGGCTTTGATGTGCGTGACTTCACGAACGCAATCGTCTTCTCATCTGGTGGTATGATTCCGTTTTTGCCGCCGGCCTCGACAGCCATGTTGCAAATCGTGATGCGTTCGTCTATTGAGAGCGCGCTGATCGCTTCACCGGTGAATTCCATGGCACAATACGTCGCTCCGTCGACACCAATGTCGCCGATGATTCGAAGGATCATGTCTTTGGCAGAGACAAAATCAGGTTTTTTGCCATTGAGCACGAAGCGCAGTGTTTCAGGCACCTTTAGGAGTATCTTGCCGGATCCCATCACAAAACCAGCGTCAGTGTTGCCAATCCCCGTTGAGAAGGCGCCGAGAGCGCCGTGGCTGCATGTGTGCGAGTCGGTGCCGACTATGACCTCTCCGGGGCGAACGTGCCCATGCTGCGGCATTCCAAGGTGGCAGACTCCGCAGTAAGTCGGTGTGCCTGGGTCATAGAAGTAGGGAAGATCCTGCTCTTTGACGAACTCGCGCAGAGTATCGACGTTGCGATGAGCCTTTTCGTCCTGAGTGTAGATGTAGTGGTCGGGTATAATTACCACCCCCTCACGGTCAAAGACTTTGGCGTCTTTGCCAAATTCCTGATGGAATATTCCGATAGTTCCGGGGCCGCAAACATCGTGCGTGAGCAGTACGTCCACATTCGCCCATACGTTGTCGCCAGGCTTTACTGATTCTAAGCCCGAAGCCCGGGCGAGGATTTTTTCAGTTATTGTCATTTTCATCTTGTCTAGTGTCCCAGTAAGCTAAAGAAGCGGTCTTCATACATTTTGAAGACGTTGTGTTTCTGGAGGAGCGCCCCGAGAGGCTTGATAAGCAAAGGGTCTTTCTTGGCGGCGGCAAAAGCGGTCTCGACCTCTTTATGGACATCGGGCGGGAGCGATTCCTTCCTGACAAACATCTGCTGCTCAGCAAGCTCCATTATGTTTTTGTGAGCAGAGCGGCGGACCATCGTCCAAAAAAGCTTTATCAAACAGACGTCCCACGGAGAATCGACTCCTTTGAGTATCGCACGGAACGGATCCTTGCGCTCAGACGCCTCATTCTTGACGCGTTCGATGACCTCCGCCAATGGGGAAGTCACTATTTCCTCAGAGAAAGCCTCTTGCTTTAAAGTATACCCGTAACGAAGTATATGAATGTCCTTTTCATGCTCCTCAAGCCATTCGACGTATTTCTGAGCCTCTTCACCGAAGCCTTCCAGGAGCATTTTTGAATAGTCGGACGGAGTGATGATCTGGGGGCGCAGCAGCTGCATACGCCCAGTGCGGATGCTAGTCTTCCCGACTTCGTCCATCAACTCGCAGACCAAAATGTAATTCACGAGGGTATTGCCGAACGTCTCGAGATGATTTGTAGGCAACTCGATCAATTCGGTGTTCGCCACCGCGTAGTGGAAATCTAACTCTCTATCGGAACTCATGCGGATGTAATATACTAAAAAAAACGTTATATGAAAAGTCTTACTTGACCATGTAGACTTGTTTGGATGTTTCCCCGTTGCGCTCGACTTCAAGCACAAAAGTAGTTAATTCTCCTTCAACAAAACTCTTTATGAACGATTCGGCGCGGCGGCGATTGGTCATAAGCACGGAGTTGACAGATCGAACTATATCGCCGTTGGACAGGCCAGCCGCTGAAAAAAAGTCGGCTTCTCCAACTACGTCAACCACATATCCGGTGATTCTGCGCTCCCCATCTGGGTCGGTAACGTACACAGGATCCATTGAGTCAAACACTGACAGCAGCCTTTCAGGTTCATTTCGAAGTTCAGCATAGTAGTCGAGAAGAGTCGTGCGGTCAAATTCCCATCTATTGGGGAAGACTTGTTTACCATCAAACGCCTCAGGAGCCGATCCTGCGTCAAGAGGTTCAACAGTGAGCGCTCCAACAGATGCCATGGCGCCTTCGCCGACCGCCTTCTCCAGAAAAATCTCCTCTTCGCCTGCTGGCCCGTTGAGCACGACGGATTCCGCTCTGACTTGGGTCAGCACAACTCCGGGAACGACTTCGCCATTGCGTACAACTATTCGCTGCGTGACGGTATCACGATCGTCAATTATTGCCATGGGTTCCCCGGCGGCAATATTCGAGACAGACAAAATCGTTCCCGCGAGTCTGAAACGACGAGAGAGCTCGCCCGCATGAATTCCTCGCTCGGCACTGCTCATCACAGAATAGAGACCCGCCAGCGGCGTCGCGCCCGGTTCAAGCGGGGAGTGCGCCCGCTGGAACGAGGTGGGCGGTTCAGCGGCAGCGCAGGCATTGGGCAGACTGGTATACAGCGTCGCCATGCGAAAAAGCAGGACAACGGTTGCGGCTACCACCAGCGCCGCCGCTGTATTGAAAAACTTTGAAGTGTGTCGAACCGATGAATTCATAAGCCGGATTCTGTGCGCCGCCCTTTCGGACGGGTTTGGATCATTCATCTAAGCGATCAACCCGGAACGAAGTCCATGCCTTTCGGCTTGGACGCGTGCGAGCCGCACTTGCGTTCCCTATTTGATCTTGCTCCAGACGGGGTTTACCTTGCTGCGTGACGTTACCGTCATGCACGGTGGTCTCTTAAACCTCCTTTTCACCCTTGCCGGCGTACCGGCGGTTTGTTTTCTGTGGTACTTTCCATCGACGCGGGTTGCCCGCGCCCCTCCCGGCATTACACCAGGACGCCTTGCCCTGCGGAGTCCGGACTTTCCTCCACGGTTTCGGGTTCCCCCTTGCCGCAGCGACCCTTCCTCCACCGGCTCGACACGTAAAAAACGTTGTCTTAGTAAACTATTCTTCCGCAGAAGTCGCACGCCACTATAGCCATTTTCCCCGGATCGTTCGCCAGAGCCGCGTTTTTCCGGGCATCCTGCTGCTTGGCAGGTGGGAGCTCCATGTGGCACCCCATGCAAACGTTGTCCATAAGTTTTATAACGACCGGCCAGCGGTTCTTGCGGAGCCGCTCGTAGTACATGAGGAACTTCTTAGTAGCAGGCACGTTAAGCGGGCTTACTTTTCCGAGTCGCTCCTCATTCGCCTTGTCAAGTCTGGCTTTTACCTCGGCGTAACGCGCGTCCAAATCCGCGATGTATTCATCAACCTCAGCCTTGGCTTCTTCGTAGCGCACCCGGCATTCCTCAGCGTACTTCTCAGCCGGTTCTATCTTAAGATGAGTCTCAATAACGGAATTCTCCGAGGCCTTCAAGTCTGCTTCCGCCTTGGATATTTGCGACATCATTGCGTCAAGAGCGGCCTGAGTCTTTAGCGATGGAGTCTGGATCCTGAACTTCTGGATAGCCTCTTTAAGTTCCGCACTGTAGAGCTCGCCCTTTGCAACCTCCGCCCTCAATGCCTGTACAGCGTCCTTAGCCCTTTCGTAGTCTTCTTGCTCGACCTTGATCTTGTCAAGCTCCTGTTTTCTCCTGATCGGGATGTCGTTTACCTGTTGTTCCAGTTCCCTGATAATCCCGTCGTGATCCTGCAACGCCACCAAATCCTCAATGACACTCACTTTCCCCCCTCTTTCTCTATTAACGAATAAGCGGGAAACTTATCATAAGTCCTCTTTCATGTCAATACGCGCAATTTCAAAAAAATAGTATTAGCCGCATGCAATTTCAATAATGGTTTCGTAGTTGCGCATTGTAAGCGGGGGGATTACTCTTCCGTATGGGCAGGCGGAAGGCATAAGAACAAATCCGCGGCCACTGCCGGAGGTTCCTTCATCAAGGGCTCGTTTAACCTTTTCAGCGAATTGCGGAGTTGGCAGGTTTTCGATGTCGGAAACTTCAAGGTTCCCGAAAAGCACCATGTCCCGGCCATAGTTTTCGCGGACGTATTTTAGTTCCACGTCACCTTGTGGAGGTGGTTCTATCGGATCGAGACCGTCCGCGCCCATGGAAGATATGTCGTCGAGTATGGTGCGTAGATTGCCGTGCGAGTGGATCCGGGCGTAGCCACCGTTTGCTTGTATGGCCTCAATCATCGGCTTGTCGTACCTGCAGACGTATTCCCGGAAAAGCTCTGGTGGCAGGAAAGGCGATCCGGCATATTCGGGTCCGTAGATGCGCCAAAGACGCCCAGGCAGCGCGCGCGAGATAGCCTCGGTTTGAGAGATGAGGCGTGCGAAGAAGTGCTCAAGAAGCTGGTGAAACAGATCGGGTTCTGTCATGGCCAACACCGTATAATCAGCCATACTGAAGAGTCCTGCGGCAAGACCAAGTGGATCGGGTGTGTCGATCATAACTATACCGGCATCCCCGAGCTTTTTTTCAATATCAGTGAATGGTTTAGTGTGCACAACCCCGGTTGGTATCGGCTGCGGCACAAGCATGAAGGCTCGGACATCGTCGGCGTCTTTTAGTAAGTGCTCTTCAGTCTATGTGATGTTAACATCAGGATCACGCCTCGTTTTTGACGTGAGAACGCGTCCTCCAATTGTAATTTCCCGGTGCGTGAATCTGCTCCCGTCACGTATTTCAGTTGTTGTTTTGGTTACTTCGTTAAGTGCCTCGCCGCCAGAGGTTTCACACCTGACTCCTTTCTGCACGATTATGTCGCTTTTCTCCCGAGTAAGCTGGATCAGCGGCAACCATGATGGATGCGAGAATATATTGAAAGGGTCCTTGTTGGTTGGGTCTTCGTCAATGCCGTTTAGTTCGTAGAACGAAACGGCGGGGCGATCTACGGTTTTACCCGCCAGCGTGGTCATTAGTCTTTCCCGTCGTGTCATTTCTTTGTGTCCAGTTTTGTATGTTTCAAGCTCAGGCGCGGGGGTGGGAGGTGTGGTATACCCGCCGCAAGTGGTCAACCGAGACGTGTGTGTATATCTGCGTGGTTGACAGGCTTGAATGCCCAAGGAGCTCCTGAACCGCACGAAGGTCGGCGCCTGCGTCAAGCATGTGTGTCGCAAAGGAGTGTCGCAAGGCGTGCGGGGTGAAGTCTCCGGGAATGCCAGCTTTTGCCATGCAACTTTTCATAAGTCGTTCCATTGAACGAGTGGTGAGCCTCCCGCCACGCGCATTTCGGAATAATGGGGAGTCGTGCGATAGAGTCTCTTTTTCACCAAACACACGACATGACATTTCCAACATGCGGTTGATAGCCTTCAACGCGGGACTGCCTATCGGACAAAGGCGTTCTTTCCGGCCTTTCCCGAAGACCTTTGCGACCCCCGCGGCAGAATCAACGTCTCCAATTCGCAGGGCGGCGGCTTCCCCAACGCGCGCTCCTGTGCTATACAGGAGCTCCAGCAGGGCAGAGTCGCGAAGGGCGATGTAACGTCTTGGAAGTTCGTTACTTTCAGCCAAATCATCGTGTTCTGGCGGGGTGTTGGCATCAAGCAGTTGCGCAACCTCTTGCTCAGACAGCACGTCCGGGATGGCTCGATTCATCTTTGGGCCACGAAGCCCGGCGAAAGGGTTGTTGGTGATTTGGTTTTCTCTCAGAATGAATTTAAAGAAGGTTCGCAGCGCGGAGAGTTTGCGTCTTATGGTTCCTGGCTCGGCTTCGGTTTGCGAAAGTTCAACGAGGAATGAACGCGCTGCATCGCGTGTGATAGAAATCCAATCGTACGGTGGCGGCGCATCCTCTCCGAATGCAAATGCGGCGAACTGGCCTATATCACGGGAGTAGGCTGCGATTGTGTGCTTTGAGTCGTTGCGCTCAGTTTCTAAATACCGAATGAAATCACTGGAGACAGGGTCTCCAGCTATCATTTCAGCGGCGGTTCGTTCGGAGTGCATCTATCTGAAGAACGCGTCCAGAAAATCGTATGGCGACTCTTTCTCATTCAGGTTGCGTGGTGAACCATGCAGCATAATGAGATCCGCAAGAATGTTGAGGGATTCATCAAGGACGATGTCGCGTTTGCGCGCTTCCGCATCGCGTTCCTCTTTCGTTGCTGGTTTTTTACGATCCAAAATGCCGCCCGGAGCACCGTTTCCAATTGCATCCAGTCCGCCCCCTTCGCTTATGGCAGTGTCATCGGCGATTTTACGACTGAGCGCCACGTCTTCACGCGCCTTAACAAGTCGTTCGTCGTAGTTTAGGGATACTATAGTGTTGGTTGAGAATGCGCCATAGCGTTCCAGCACCTCCATGTGGTTGCGCCACTTTTTATTATCCGCACGTCGTTTCTCGCTACGTTCGCGAAGTGTTCCTATTATAGGGGATAATGAGTCTACTGTGCGGTATTGAGAAGGGCCGGTGCGTGTCCATGGGATCGGATTAGTGAGTTTGTCCTCTCCCAGATCGCTGAAATAATCGAAAACAGAGGGTAGGATTATATCTGACTCAACACCGCGAATCTGAGTGGAGCTTCCGTTGATGCGGTAAAAGGAGGCGGTGGTGCTTTTTAGAGAGCCCAGTTCTCCATCGGCTAACGGCACGAGGGTTTGCACTGTACCCTTTCCGTGTGTTCGGGTATCGCCCACTATCACGGCACGCCCGTAGTCTTGCAATGCACCGGCTACGATTTCTGAGGCTGATGCACTGAGGCGGTTTACCATTACGACCACAGGCTTGCTGAAAGCAATGGCGGGGTCGTTGTCAGGCAAAGGGATTGTGCGGCGAGATTCTTTAACCTGAACAACAGGGCCAGTGCGAATGAAAAGTCCTGTTAGGTAGACAGCTTCGGGAAGAGAGCCCCCGCCGTTGTTGCGAAGGTCGAGTATGATGCCTTCGACGTTCTTGGAATTAAATTCTGCGATCAGACGAGCCACATCTATGGTGGCGCTTCTAGGAGTTACATCAGACGAGCTGCCGAAATTCATGCTCGAGTAGAAGGTCGGAAGTTTGATGTAACCGAGTTTATGTTCAACCCCGTGCTCGTCAGTCACGATTTCAAGACGCGACGATGCCGCCTGCTCTTCGAGTTTGATTTCGTCACGGACAAGGGTGACAATTTTTAAACCAGTGGGCGCATTCGCGGGTATAACCTGCAGGCGCACAGTGCTGCCTTTTGGGCCACGGATTAGGCGGACAGCTTTGTAAAGCGGCCAATGACGTATGTCGACGAACTCCTCATCGCCCTGGGCTACGCCGATGATCTTGTCGCCAGGAACTAGCCTTGTCTCGGAGGTGTCGCGTTCTGCGGGACTTCCAGGGATAATCTCCGCCACTTTTGCAGTACCGTCCTCAGTCTGGAGCTGCGCGCCAATTCCCTGCAGTGACAGCTGCATGTCGATACCGAAATCTTCCATAGATACAGGCGAAAGGTAGTTTGAGTGCGGGTCGTACGCCATAGTCATGGCGTTGAAGTAACGACCCAAGTAGAATTCTTCGTCGCTGTCCTTCAGTATGTTTTCGAAACTTGTGTAATTGTTTAGGGTTTCTTTTGCAGCGTCCGCAGCAGTTTCTTCTGGGGTTTTGATGCCGCTTGAAATAAAAAAGTACTGTTCAATCAGAGATGACAGCTTGTTTGTTGTCGCGTATGCCTGCTCAACACCAGAATCTGTCTGATTCATCTCGCTTAAGGCTGAATCACCGGGTGCGGAGTCGAGCAAAAGTTGGAATGCAATGCGCTCGGCGGCGTTGGTTGGCGAGTGGTCTAGTCCTGCCAAAGCGGAGTCGAACAGATTGAGTTCGTCTGTTAATTCCCCTTCAGTCGCTGTCAATGAATTGATGGAAATATCGTTCGTGTTTGAGTTTTTCATCTCGCGTGCGATGTCTAAACGGATATCGGCAAGACGCTCTGAATTATTTTCGGATGAAATCTGGTTGTTCACGCGATATGCCAGAATGGAGTTTGCGAGCCTTTTTGTCCAAAGGGCGTCCTGCTCCGCCTTGTCCGCTGGCCAAGGCAAGTCTTTACGTTTCCAGGTGTATGTTTCGGTGGTAGTGAAATCGAAGTCGTTAGTTACATTGGCTTTAACGAACTCCATTCGTTCGTTTACCCTTTGGCGCAAGCGGTCGAAAGCCTGCTGTGCGAAAGAAAGGTCTCCATTGCGCATAAGAACATGGAATTTGTTTTCGTACTGCTTGAACTCGTTGATGTCCTCCTGCGTGAAATAGGCGCGATCGAAGTCAAGAGAATCAAGAAAATTCGTCCACGCCAATGGCGACATTTTTTCATCGAAATTCTTGTGCAAGAGGTGGACTTCAGGCATGACGTCCAGAAGGAGTTTCGAGACGGCCTTCGCCCTTTGCATTACGTCATTGTTCTGCGAGGAGTCAACGGTGTCCTCGTACTCTGATATGAAGCCCGTTGATCCTGTTCCTGACGGCAACTGCGCTATCGCGTTAACAACTGCTTGCGGCGCCTGCTGATCTCCGGCGACTACCGCTCGCTCCATCAAAACCATAACAGCTATGGAGGCAAGAGCCAGAGCTGACGGCAGTGTCAACCTTTTTTGAAACTGATTCCACTTTTTCATTAGCTTTCCGCTTCCGTATTTTTCTTGGTTTTTCTGACGCGTCTTTCAGGAGCCTTGATTTCGTATTTGGCGATTATTGCTGCGGCATTGGGGATTTGGTCTTTATAGTTCATCAGCATACGATCCAAAACCTTCATCTGTGCCTCGGACAGCCGTTTCTTTACGGAAAACTGTGTGGTGACAGACCTGAAAAAATCGGCATCGTCGAATGTCCGTCTCCCTTTTTTCGCTGGTTCCTTCCACTCTTTCACATTAGCGAGTGCTGCGAGGATTTCCTCAGCTTTCCCAGTGTCCACCGAAGAGGGCAGTTCATATTCCACCTCTAGTCTTTCGCACAGCTCCGGTGAAAAGCCTTCAATAAGTTCGTGGCCTTCAAGGAACATGCGTTCCAAGTAGTGGCGCTGTTTGGGGGTTAGCCTTTTGCCACGTTTGACTTGATCATGTAAAGAATTGTAGAAACTCTCAGAACCCTCGGGCGGACCTACTTTGTCCATAATCGCAAAAATTGCCATTGTGCTTGCCCGTGGCGGCTGTAGTTTTTCATCCTCCAGGATTTTCTCCTGTCCGATGGACTTGACGAAATCTTCGAAGTCGTGAATTTGAGCTCTATACCGCGACAAGATGCTTAGAAGCGCATTAAGTTGATTCTCTGTTATAGCACCAGTGGGAGCTGCGTCTGGATCTGGAGGGTAGGCGTCCTGATCGGCGGTGTCTAAACCGGCATTGGCAACCGATTCACCCTTTTTCGTTTTTTTCTTGCGCACGGCAGATTTCGGGGTGGGTTTTCCAAGAAATGTGGCTTCGATGTCTTTGACGAAATCCTCGTCGCTAAAGACGCGTTTCCCGGTTTTGGTTGGTGGAGACCATTCTTTAATTTCTTTGAATTTCTCCAGAACCGCTGCAACAGTGTCGGGATCTGCGTCTGGTGCCTTTGCTTCCGCAAGCCATAGCTTCAGCTTTTTGTAGAACGACGCCAGCATGCCCTGCCAGTCAAGAAGCTTGTCTGAATCTTCGACTTCATCGAGCAGGTTCTCCATTTGGGCCGTGAATTCGACGTTGAAAAGGTCGTTGTACTTTTCCACGAGAAACGCGTTTACTTTCTGACCGAGTTCTGTCGGGACAAGGTTGCGTTTCTCTTTGACGACGTATTTACGAGCAATCAGGGTTGCTATGATCGCAGCGTAAGTGGATGGACGGCCGATCCCGTTTGCCTCGAGCGCCTTAACTAGCGAAGCCTCGTTGTAGCGCGGATGCGGCTTGGTTTCCTTGCGCTCGGCAGAGACGGATATGCGGTCGAGTTCTTCACCTGGTTTTAGAGGTGGGAGAAACTCGATTGCATCGTCGTCACCCTCCTTTGCATCCTCGTCGGTGTTTTGTTTCACCTCTCCGAAAACTTTCATGAATCCCGGGAAGACGAGTTCACTGTAGGAAGCCGAAAGCATGAGTTCGCTGACAACGGAGTCCGGGGAGTGGGGCAAATTGACCGTTATTTTGGCGGTTGTTATGTTGGATACGGCGTCGGCCATCTGGCTTGCCATGAAGCGGCGCCATATCAGGTCGTATAGTTTGAGCGCCTGTGGCTTAAGTCTGTGCGCCAGGCTTTCCGGCGTACGTGCGGGGTCTGTTGGGCGTATGGCCTCGTGCGCGCCTTGTGCTGATTTTTTATTTTTGAAGGGGCGCGGCTTATCCTGATGGAAATCCTTCCCATAATTTTCGATGATGAATCTGGCTGCGGCGTCCGCGGCATCCTTAGAAACTGTAAAAGAGTCCGTTCTCATGTAGGTAATAAGACCGACCTGTCCTTCGCCGCCGATATCCACGCCCTCGTATAGGCTCTGAGCCAGCGACATCGTCGTGCTAGGTGCGTATCCGAGCGTGGTAGAAGCCGCTTGTTGAAGGGTACTCGTGATGAACGGCGCATAGGGGCGGCGTGCCTTCTTGGACGCCGATACGTCCGCGACGGTGTACTTGCCCGATTTCAAAGCAGACTCCACTTGTGACGCCAGCTTTTCATCGCCCACGTCGGCCTTCTCTCCGTCAATCTGGCGCAACCTCACATCGAAGCTTGCTTTGGGATCACCGCGTTTTGCCAACTTGGCTCCGAAAATCCAATATGGTTGAGGGGTGAATTCCTGAATTTCAACCTCGCGTTCGCAAATGAGTCGCAACCCGACAGACTGTACGCGACCAGCGCTCAGCCCCTTGCCGACTTGCTTCCATAGAGAAGCGCTTACCTTGAAGCCGACGAGTCGGTCTAGGACACGGCGTGCCTGTTGCGCATCGACGAGATGCTGGTCAATTTCTACAGGATTCTCAAAAGCGCGGTGAACCGCCGCCGCCGTGATTTCATTATAAAGCACACGGCTGAACTTCTTTCCGCCGCCCTTTCCGTCGCCGTCATCAAGTACCTCGCGAAGATGCCACGCGATGGCCTCTCCCTCGCGATCAGGGTCAGAGGCAAGCAGAATTTCGTCGCACCCCCGTGCTGTCTTCTTTAAGTCTGATACGACGCCTTTTTTGTTGTCCGTTATAACGTAGACAGGATCGAAACGAGCATCGTTTTCAGAGATCTTTATGCCAAGCGAACGGTCGGGGAGGTCGCGCACGTGTCCAACCGAAGCCTTCACTACATAGTCGTTTCCAATGATTTTTCCGATTGTTTTTGCCTTTGCCGGAGATTCCACTATTACTAGTTTTTTCATATCTTTTCTAAATTGCTTTTTTTTACAGATTCTTCCTCAACCGCACAAAATTGCCGTGCGTTCTCTCAAGCTGGCACTTCATTTCGAGGCTCACAATACGAGGGCTGACGAGCGCGGCGCTCAGACCTGTTGCGTTTACAAGAGCGTCAGGCGTCATTTCGCCATCTGCGAGAACTTCGAGGATTTGCTTTTCGACGTCATCCAGTGCCACTTTCGGCTTTTGGGCGGGTTTCCTTTCAACCGGACAGGGGATTCCGGGAGCGGGATTCGCCATGGCGTTCGGAAGCGACTGCATCTCGTCAAGCACCTCGTCCGGGGTCTCAACAAGTCTCGCCCCATTTTTTATAAGCTTGTGACAGCCCTGAGCGGCAGCGCTGTCAATTCTTCCGGGGATTGCCATCACGGAGCGCCCTTGCTCAAGGGCGTGGTCTACTGTGATGAGCGTACCACTGTTGACTCCTGCCTCGACAACGAGTACTGCTGAAGACAGGCCGGATATTATGCGGTTTCGCATAGGGAATGTCTGACGGTCCGCGGAACGCCCGAACGGGTATTCGGTGATCACTGCGCCACCGGATTTGACGATTTTGTGCGCTAATCCGCGGTTCTCGGAGGGATACAGCTTGTCCAGAGCGCTGCCGATGACCGCTACGGTTCGACCTTCCGCTAGAAGAGCACCGCGATGAGCTTCGGTGTCAACGCCGCGTGCTAGTCCGGACACGATGGAGACGCCGCATTGAGCCAGCCTGTACGAGAATGTCTTGGCGTTTGCCAAGCCGTAGGATGTCGGGGATCTGGTCCCGACAACAGCCAGGGATGCGAAGGAAAGCGTTGCCGGGTCGCCAGTTACGTAGAGAGCGAGGGGCGGGTAGTGGATTTGGCGCAGCAGGGTGGGGTAGCCGTCGTCAACGGGGGTCAGGAGTTTGACATTCTGCGACTGGGCGCGCGCGATTTCGGACTGCCAGTCGACGGTTGCAAAGGAGGCTGCCAACTCTTCCGCCATGGCAGAGCTTATTCCCTTAACAGTGGCGAGCTGCTTGGCGCTGGCGGTGAAAAACCTGACAACGGAGCCGAGCCGCTCTATGCCGTTGCCGACAGTTGCCGCTCCCACTGACTGAACCATGTTCAGCGCTATGTATGCTTCCTTTTCCGTCATTTAGCCTTTTTTGTCCGCTTCCGCTTAGCCGTGTTTAATGCCTCAATTCGAGTACAAACGAATATCATAGAGGACTTGGGCAATGCAAGTGAAAAAACCGCGAAGACGGGTTGCTAAGAAGGGGGGTGTGCTGTATAATCCGGTGTTTATTCAGTATAGATATACAATGAGCACTTCAACGCAAAACAATAATGGAGAACGCGAACGGATAAGCGTTTGCATAATAACCGGCAACGAGGAGGTTAACATTCGAAGATGTCTCGACAGCGTCAAGTGGGCTGACGAGATCGTCGTCGTAGATAGTTTTAGCACCGACAACACCGTCTCAATTGTTTTGGAGTATACAGACCGTTTATATCAGCACAGATGGCTAGGCTATATAGGGCAAAAAGCAGTGGCAAAGAGCCTTGCTCGGTATGAATGGGTTCTGTTCGTCGACGCTGACGAGGTGGTTTCTGACGAGTTGCGCCGTGAAATTGAAACCCTCCGAGACGCTGGCTTCCCTAAGGATGTTAACGGGTACGACTTTCCACGCTTGGTCTGGTTTCTAGGGCGCTGGATACGGCATGGAGATTGGTATCCAGACACCAAGCTACGGCTTTTCCGCCGCACAAAGGGCAAATGTGGCGGAGCTGAACCACATGAACGCATCGACATCGAGGGGGAGCCGAGACATCTCAAAGCCCCGCTTTTCCACTACACTTACGACGACATCAGTGATCAGATAAACACGCTAAACAGGTTTTCATCCATAAGCGCTGAGGGAATGGCCTCTGATTACCGTTCTTTTCGTATGCTTTTTGGAATGTTGGCGCATGCTCCATTCCGTTTTTTCAGATGCTACATAATAAAGGGCGGTTTTCTAGACGGCGTCCCTGGCTTGATAGTAGCAGTTGCCTCTTCTTTCGGGACTTTCATAAAGTACGCTAAAAGGTGGGAAAAGGTGGCGTCCAAAGACTAGACGTCAGACAATGGATTCCTGCGCATTTCCTTCTTTTCAGAATGCTTGCGTTTGTCATCCAGCATTTTTGCGCGTTGACGGCGTGAACGACGGCGCTTCTGCCTGCGCACCTTCTCCGCTTCCATCTGTCGGCGACTTTTCTCGCCCTCGGTTTTCTCGGCGATGCGTTCACAAAGCTCCCATCTCGCGTAATAGCGGTTGAGGACACGCGTGCGCGTGCGTTGGCACTTTATTTCAATGCCGGCAGGGGGATATGATATGAAAACACAGGAAGCGGTTTTGTTGATTTTCTGGCCACCAGGGCCGCTACCTTGGATGAATCTCTCGACAATGTCATTTTCGTCTATGCCTAGCTCTTCCATCCGCTCGCGCAGTTTTTGCTCTCGTCCACTGCTGGGAGGGGGCGCACTCATTTCCTGCGCTGCTCCTGTTTAGTGGCGCGTTTCAGGGTTGTCACAACTGGAAAATGGTCGGAATACCCCTCCTCATAGTAGTTGTCGGGCTTGCCCTTTATCCGAACACGCCGAAAAGCTTTGGGACGTCCGTCCTCCTGTTCACGCATCTCTGGGAGTACGAAAACTTTTGTAAATCCCAGATCTGCCCGGGGTACTCGCCAGTCAGGGCCGGCTTCTCCATCAGGCGCAAGCATAGTGGGGGGTACAATAATAGAGTCAAAAGTGTTCCAAACCTTGCGACGAGCATAGTAATATGTACCGCGCATTTCCGTCGGCACGTCTCCGAGTAGATTATACAAACTTATGGTACCATCGGAGGTGCTGAGGGATTCCACGCGGTTCGTCTTTGCCCCGAATGTCTTGGAAGGCGATACGTCGTCGAAGTTTTCGTTAAAATCACCGGCGATTACTATAGACGCCATTGGATTTTCCTCCAGTTTGGCTATAACGTTTGAGCGCACCTCCAGCGCTTGCCGTGTTCGTATAGCTATGTTCTCAACGGCGTCTCCCGACTGAGATTTCCAGTGGCAGACGAAAAAGGTGATAGTCGTGCCGTCAACTTCAACGTCAGCAACTAGCGTTCCACGGTCATAACCATCGGGGCTGTATACGACGTTAGTGACAGGGTAGCGAGAGATAAGAATGTTGTCGATCCCTCGGTAATCGCCGGAATCGACGTGCGCGAGATGCACCAGTTTTTTTCCGTGAGTTTTGTTTATGCGCGCCATGAGATCGCGGGCAACCCCTTCGTTTTCAACTTCCTGCATACACAGTATGTCCGGGTCGATCTTCGATATTACCCAAGCCATGTTGTCCAGCTTTTTGTTGTATCGCTCCGGTGTCCAGCGACGCCATGACTGAGGAGTGAACTCTCCATCGGAACCGTTAACATGGTTGGTGACTGTGTCGAAGAGGTTCTCTGCGTTCCATGTTGCCACGACAATACTTTCGACTTTGGCTCCAAGCGCCTGTATAGTCAATATAAACATTGCGCTGACAACTGCGCACAATCCCTTAAACGAGCAACAAGATGTTTGCTGTGATTTGAAAAACATGTGCAGAACTATACCAAATCAATCCATAGAAATGAACAAAGTTTTCGGGTCACCGCGTTTTCGGAGTTCGGGACACACACCTTATCATGAGCGTGGTGGCCAGTGGTGGCCGGAATGATTCTTAAATATTTTTTTGTAATGGTTGTGTTTTTTATTGACTTTTCATCGGCGAAGTCCCAAACTGTAAGACAGTTTAGGTATTGCTTATTGCGGGTGTCGAATGGAGTCTGAAGAGAGGAGCTCAATTATGAAGGTGGTACTTATAGAAAGTCGATCATGAAAAAGTATTTAAGTCGTTGACTATCATGTTGTTAATCCAATAA
>CAYOPG010000031.1:20175-24443 GCA_964405775.1 uncultured Lentisphaerales bacterium | reverse complement strand
CGTGGGTTCCAGCTAGGTGGCTGAATTAAAATCAAGCCTATGGGATGCTAGTGTAATTAAATAGACCACATTTGAAGCAAACATAACATCCACAAAGGAGCCACCAATGAAGTCTAAGGCGTATGCGGCAATGATGGCAGCGGCGTTGTTTGGCGGTATTGCCTCGGCACAGGGGTTTTTGCAGGTTAAGACAGAGGCGAATGAATCGCCGGTGTCCATTGAGCAAATGGCTGTAAACGCCTCGGTCAAGGGACTCTATGCCACGGTGGATTACGAGTTTGTGTTCCACAATCCGAATTCGCGTGTCATGGAAGGTGAGCTGGAGTTGCCGCTGCCTGACAGCGCCGCAGTCTGCGGCTACGCAATCGACGTCAACGGCGTGATGGTCGACGGCGTAATCGTAAACAAGGAAAAGGCTCGAGTGGTTTTTGAAACAGAAGCCCGCCGCGGCGTCGACCCCGGAATCGTGGAGCAGGTCAGGGGCAATTTATATAAAACGCGTATATATCCGCTGCCTGCGCGTGGTAAGCGGACTGTGAGGGTTTCTTACACAACGCCGCTCACCGTAGCCCAGAACGGTGACGCCGCTTTGCGGCTCACGATGCCGAAAGTGAAGCTCGGGAGCCGCAAGATCACAATCGAGGTTGACACCGGCTCTGAGGCCGTTCCGGAGCTGGGCGGCCTCGGCGACAGCCGCTTCGAGAAGGCGGAATTGTTCTGGCGAGTTTCAGCTGAAGAGACAGGTGTTGAACCCTCAGAGGATGTCTTGGTGTCGCTGCCAAAATTGCCAGCGGAACTTTCCGGCGTCGAGAAAGATCGCGAAGGCGATGTCTGGTTTTACGTTTCCACCATCGCTCCGCAACTGGTGCAAAAGGCCACGCCGCCTCCCGCCGCGATCGACATCATCTGGGACGCATCCGGCAGTCGAGCAGGGCCTGAGCGCAAGCTGGACTTAGCGGTTATTAAAGCGCTGCCACCCTCTGCCAAATACCGCGTGGTTGTATTCCGCAACAAACCGGAAGCCGCAGTGTCTTTCGATTCGTCGGCGGAAGTGGTGGAGTATCTTGAGAGCGTGCCGTTTGATGGTGGTACAGATTTCGCGGCGCTATCTGCTGCGCTGGACGGCAACTCCGTCTTGCGTCTGCTTTTCACGGATGGCATCGATACACTATCTGATAAACCGTTGGAGTTCGAAGGTGCAAAGCCGGTCGCGGTGGTGTCCTCCACCGTGGCTGATCATGAAGGTTTGCGTCAGGCATGTGGCGGTGCCATTGTTGATTTGCAGACGACGCCGATAGACTCTGCCATAGGGGAGATTCTCAGCCCGTCGCCGCGGGTTTCCGGAATTGTTGGTACGGGGGTTGCGGATGTGCAGAGCATCGGAAGGGTCGCGTATGGACGCGTTACGCTCACCGGGCGTTTGACGGCGCCCTCGGCCGAAATAAAGATTGCGTTTGACGATGTGGCAGAGTCTGCACCTTTCCACCTGAAGGCAGCGGGGGCGCGTGAGGGGACTACGCTGCGCAAGGCGTGGGCGGTTCAGCGGGTGGCTCAGATGGCGCCTCGTGCGGACGATTTCGCAGACGAGCTTTTGGAGATAGGCAGGAAATATGGGGTTGTAAGCCCCGCGACGTCTCTCATTGTGCTTGAAAGCCTTGACCAGTGGGTGCGCTACGGCATCGAACCGCCGGAAACGCTGCCTGAAATGCGCGAACAATGGAGGAACGCCCTCAAAACGCGCAACTCGGAGATAGAGTCTTCGGAGTCAGGACACCTTGCCCGTCTGGAAGAGCTCTGGAAGGAGCGCGTGGCATGGTTGAAACGCGATTTCAAGAAAAAGCCGTATAAAGAGAATGGCTCTTCTGGTGCTGGAGGTGGCGGTATAATGCCAATAAGACTGTTCTCGAATCGTTCTGTGCCACCGGTAGTTGATGCGAGCGTCGCCTCTGAAGACAGTGGAGGACCCACGCCAACTACTACTGCTGCTTTGCCGGGGGAAGAAGGTGCGTTGGAGTCTCCCGCATCGGCAGAACCTGCCTACGGCTTTCATCCCCTTGAGGCCGATGTAAGCGATGTTTCTGAGGAAGAAATTGCCGGCGTAGGGGGAAGTCGCGCTGTTTCAAAAGTTGAAATCAAGGCGTGGAATCCGAAGACTCCGTACATGGACGCTCTCAAGAAGGTTGAGACAGGCGGGCTTCTTGCAGAGTATCTCAAACAGCGCGCGGAGTTCGGGAGCAGTCCCGCTTTCTACCTCGATTGCGCCGACTATTGCTACGCAGTCGGGCAGGGGGAAGTCGGGACGCGCATTCTGACGAATCTGGCAGAGTTGAAAATCGACGATTCTTCGTTGCTGCGCGTATTTGCCTGGAGGCTGAGGCAAGCAGGACAGTACGAGCTTGCAGCGGTGCAGTTAAGGCGGGTTATAAAGCTTCGTGGCGAGGATCCGCAGTCGTATAGAGATCTGGCTCTCACTCTCGACGAATGGGGTAGGGCGGAACGCGATCCCGCCAAAGTCGAAGAGGCAATGGAGCTGTATATTAAAGTGGCGTTCACACCGTGGAGCCGCCATGCAGATGCCTTGGGGCTGCTCGCGCTTGAGGAATTGAACGCGCTCATCAACTGGATTGAAGCGGTGGAATACGATGCGGGGCGGAAGCCGAAGATTCCTGAGTTCGACTCGAAATTCCGCGAAAAGTTGAGCACGGATTTGCGCATCGTAATGGCATGGGATGCGGACAATACCGATATCGATTTGCACGTTGTGGAGCCGGGAGGAGAGGAAGCCTTTTACGGACACAACCGCACGAAGCGCGGCGGGATCGTGTCAAAGGACATCACCGACGGCTACGGTCCTGAAGAGTATATGGTCAGTACTGCTCCGCAAGGCGAGTACGAGGTTTTTGTGAACTACTTTGCGTCGCACCAGCAGACATTGCTCGGACCTGCCACCGTGACGGCTACAGTCTTCACCGATTGGGGGAGGCAGAAGGAAAAGCGGCAGACCCTCTCCGTACGCCTCGATACGCCAAAGGATAAAGTGCCTCTGGGGAGAGTGTTGTTCGGTGGAGATGGCGGTGATGGAACAGTCATCCCGCTGCTTTCGCTAAAAGACATTTCCGTTGGCATGACCATTGCCGATGCAGAGGCCATACTGGGCAAACCTAAAAAAACGATTGGTGCCGAGCGCGAATACGATGCCGGTGGCAGTTTAATAAAAGTGACTTATGGGGAGGATGGGAAACTGATCCGGGCAGAGCGCCATTTCCCCGGTGGCGTCGTGATGATATTGGCTCAGTAGATGCGTCTGGCCATGTCCGAACCGCCGGCCAGGCATATTCCTGGCCGGAACATGTTGCAATAAGTATTTACTTGGAGCTCTACCAGCGGAGTTAATTACGGTAATTACGAACGATCCGGCGTTTACGCTTGACTTTTTGGCGAAAAAAAAGGAAACTTGCGCCATTAAAAAATAACAGGGCAAGAGAAATGAAGAAACAAGATCCGATGGAACAGCAGCAGACGATGCGCGGTGTCGTAAACCATCTTATACAGCTACAGGAGTTGATACTAATACGCGATGAGCAGCGTTCCATTCTTGGGCCGGGGACGGATCTAGGCGTTATCAACAAAAACATTGAAGACATGGTCGCATCGCTCGATCCGGAAGTTTCGATAAACTTCAACCGTCTTTACAAGAAAGACCATATTTTCATGGCGCCTATGAGCGACGGCTCATGCTCAATGTGCGGAATGCATCTCGCAATTTCGCAGATACAGTCAGTGAAGCTCTGCCGTCAGATAGTGTCTTGCCCGAGTTGCGCAAGGGTGATCTACGATCCCACTGGCGCCAAATGGGTGGGAGAGCAAAAGTCTCGCACCAGTGGCGAGCGTAAATCGGGTGTTGCCAGATTCTCATCGCCGGATCTAATGGTTCCAGATCTTCAAGGAAACACACCTGCGGAAGTCATCGCGGAGCTGGCAGCCTGTCTTGAAAAGGCTAAGTTCGTTGACAACGCGGCAAAACTGGTTGAAGGCGCTGTTGCAAGGGAGAACATCCTCGGCACGGGGATTGGCCACTCTATGGCGTTTCCGCACGTTCGCGGCGTTGAAGGAGGCGGGTTGGCGCTGGCTTTTGGAGTGAGCCGCAAGGGAATTGATTTCGGCGGAGTAGCTAAAACACCCTCAAATCTCATTTTCTTTTGTACGATCCCGACGGCTGTGAGCGCATTCTACCTGCGCCTGCTGGCCGGCATCTCCGATTCCTTCGC
>CAYOPG010000031.1:0-20075 GCA_964405775.1 uncultured Lentisphaerales bacterium | reverse complement strand
CGGCTGTGAGCGCATTCTACCTGCGCCTGCTGGCCGGCATCTCCGATTCCTTCGCGAAGGAAGCAAACCGCAAGGCAGCGCTTGAGGCAGATTCTTCCGAGGCTCTCTGGAAGGTGTTGACAAAGGCGACCCGCTACACTATCAAGTAATTGTGTGGCAATATCGCCGGGGGTTTGTTAGACTTGGGGAAGTTCCAGCAGACACCGTTACTATCTTGGGATATACTGTGCGTAAACACCAAAGAACTGCTCTATACATTCGGCTGTCAGGGGCGCTTGTAGCAGTGGCCTCTTCCTTTCCCGTTTGCGCAACAACAGATGCCAATACAAACACGACGACGAACGCCGTGTCGGCGTACGAGAGATTCGAAGCAATATTGAAACGCGCTCCCTTCGGCCCCCCCCCGCCTGTTAAATCAACTGGGGGCGAAGACGCCAATGATATAACGGAAGAGCAGGTTGTACAGGATCCAGTACAACCTCTCAGTGCAGTTGTTCGTCTCAACGCTATAACAAGATATAATGGAATTCCGGCAGCCGGTTTCGTCGACAAGGAAACCAATGCTTCTTACTTTCTATCGGAAGGGCAGACAATTGATGACTACACTTTGGACGAAGTCTTGTTCTCAAAAAGCAGCATCGTCCTAATAAAAGGCGGTCAAACGGAGGAGATTGTCCTCTCATTCGCAAGTGGGCAGCCGACGAACATCGTACCCATAGCCGGAACTAAGTTTCTGACCGCGCTTGATTTCCGAAAAAACAGTGAAAGTGATTCGTTGGAAGCCACTGAGGTAGAGGAAAAGCCGCAGGGAACCGACCCTACATCAGAAGTGGAGAGCGGGAGCGGTGTTTCCCCAGAGATCGTCGAGGCGGCGACGGACACCAAAGACGGAGAACAGAAGCTCTCATTCCGCGAACTGCATCGCCTTCGGATTCAGGAACAGCGCCGGAAGGAGGAGTTGGAAAAGCAGCAGGAAGAGGAGAAGATTCTTAAGGACAAAGAAATCTCAGAATCCCTTGAAAAGGAAAAAAAACTCGCCGAAGCCGCTCTCGCCGCTGCGGAAGCGCTGCATCGATCCAGAATGATCGAGGCGATAAAAGCGGGCCTAGAGGTGGATGAAGGATTTGAGCTGACAGTCGAAGAGGCCAAGGCGCTCGCAGAAGACGGATTCGCAATACCCGACGAACTGCTGGCTCACGGGAGCGAAGAGGCATCTACAGAAACATTGACTGTGCCTACGCCGTAGCATGAAGGGACAACGCCCGACGACGCGACGCGTCTACGCTAAGAAAGTCTTTGACATTTTGATCATAATCTTTTACATTGCCCTTGATTTCAGGTTTTATTAATTAAAACGTTTTCTACGTCGCGAAAAGTGCACGTGAAACATAATGTAAAGCAAAACAATCAATTAAAGGTGAATAATAACCGATGAGAAACATTAAGACGGCAGCAGTTGCGGCAGTGTCCGCGTTAATCGCAGTACAAGGAGTTTTCGCGCAGGACAGTGTGCAACCGGACGCAGCTAACACGGCGGCCCCGGTTTCGAATGAAAACATCACGTTGGAAATGGAATCCCCCGCATCGGTATCCGCCGATGTGTACGTCGATATTGCAAGCGGATACATAGATTTCGATGGCTGCGTCATCAGCGACAGCCTTGTGATCCAGCCGGGGTTCGACGTGTACATAACGCCGGAAGGCTGGTCCCTTCCAGTTGAGTTAGGATTCTGGGGAAACTATGCAACAGACAAAATGCCTGATCAGACCCAGAATCACGCGTTTACAGAGGTTGATGCTTGTATTGGAACGTCTTACGAATGGGAGGACTCGGGTGTTAGTTTGAGCTTTGCCCTCAATACAGTCCAATACCCCAACCTTGATGGTTGGAATGGCGAGGAATACCTTTCCGCCGACCTTAAGAAGACTTTTGTAGATGTCTTCCCGTCGGCAATGACTGTGGCTCTCGGCGTTTATGGTGAATATGCGCTTAGCGGAGATTGCGATAACAATGTAAACGCGCTTACTTATCTCGAGGCCGCTTATGAGTTTACCAAAGACCTGTCGACGGCGGTGAGGGCGCAGTTCCACTACCTTGCAGACGAAGGTGGAGAGGATGGCTGGGGCAATTTCTCAGTGAGACCTTCTATTACTTTCCGAGAGTTCTCCGTTTTCGCTCAATATTTCGTGCAGATGGACGACAACGTCTACACGGACGAGATGAACGATCTGGAGGACTTTATCTACGGAGCTGGTTACGCCGTATCTTTCTAAAAAATAGCAGTTGCTTTCTGTGATCGGTTCGGGCTATAATCCGAACCTGTCACAGCATTTTGGTCGCCATTCGGTTGGACGTACTCATGTGGAATAAACTTCAAGGACTTTTTCAAAACGACATCGGCATTGATCTTGGTACTGCCAATACTCTGGTTTACGTTAAGGACAGAGGTATCGTCATACGGGAACCATCCGTTGTCGCCATACAGGAAGGCACCAAACGCGTTT
Organism: uncultured Lentisphaerales bacterium; assembly: GCA_964405775.1. GTDB lineage: Bacteria > Verrucomicrobiota > Kiritimatiellia > RFP12 > UBA3636 > JAAZFF01. Next base: position 17,570 of record CAYOPG010000031.1, on the reverse strand, counting down.
TAGCGGTCGGTGAAGAGGCTAAGCGAATGCTTGGCCGCACACCTGGCAACATCGTTGCCATACGCCCGATGAAGTCGGGCGTGATCGCGGATTTCGAGATCACGGAGAAGATGATCCGCTACTTCATCAAGAAGGCCAACAACCATAAGATGAGGAAGCCGCGGGTCGTAATCGCCGTTCCCGGTGACATTACAGAGGTTGAGAAGAGAGCCGTCAAGGATTCGGCAATCAACGCGGGGGCAAGGGATGTTTATCTGATCGAGGAGCCGATGGCGGCGGCGATCGGAGTGGGTCTCCCCGTGCATGAACCGGCAGGCAACATGATCGTCGATATCGGCGGCGGCACCACGGACGTGGCTCTGATCTCTCTGGCCGGCATTGTTTACGCGAAGAGTGTCCGAGTCGGTGGCGACGAGATGGACAACGTAATCGTGCAATACATGCGCCGCGTGTACAATTTGATGATTGGCGAAAGAACAGCCGAAGAGCTTAAGATAAGGGTCGGGTCCGCATATCCACTGCCTGAAGAACTGGTGATGGAAGTGAAGGGGCGCGATCTTGTCGCGGGGTTGCCGAAAACCCTTAATATAAGCTCCGAGGAGGTGCGCGAAGCCCTTCAAGAACCTGTGTCGCAGATCGTGGATTCAGTCCGCATCTGTCTCGAGAAGTGCCCTCCGGAATTATCCGCTGACCTTGTCGATCGCGGCATGGTGCTTGCAGGTGGCGGTTCGCTGCTTACCGGAATGGATCGCCTTATAGCAGATACCACCGGGTTGCCAGTTCATATGGCAGACGACCCCCTTACGGCTGTTGCCGAAGGCACGGGCGTGGTGTTGGACGAGCTGGACTGGCTTGCCGAGGTGTCCATGAGCGGCTCACGCGGCGGTAGATAACGCGCGGGCTCTCGGATCCATATTTTATCATCAAATTCTCCATGCGTTGCTAAATGCGGCAGAACGCTTATTTTTTGTATATCGCCGCCACAAACTGAAACGCACAAGTGAATATAAAGAAAGTACTTACATTGGGGATCGCGACCACTTCCGCGATTCTGGTGGTGCTGTGGCTTTCCGGGGTTTTCCGGGACGAAACTTCCGCCGCAGTGCGCGATGTCAATGCCCCGTTCGGGCGCTTTGCTTCCTTAGTTAGGAACGTGTTCTCGGGAGTGGCGAATTCGATCGGAGACGCCGCGACGATCCGCGCCGAAAACATGCAACTCCATGCGGAAAACGAGCGTCTGCGGGCGCAGGCACTGTTGCTTGACGCCGCCAACCGAGAGAACGCAGAATTAAGGAAGGCTCTCGCCCTTCAGGAGAAAAACCATTCTCTCATCTCAGCAGAAATAGTTTCGCGCGGCGAAGCATCGGGATGGTGGAATGTGGTGCGCATAGACAAAGGGCGCGATGACGGAGTAGAGCTCAACGGTGCCGTGATATCAATAGACGGACTCGTCGGTCGCGTGGTCGAAGTGACTTCGGAAACGGCTGAAGTGTTGCTGCTCACGGACGCCAACAGCAAGGTTTCATGCTACATCGAGGGAACCGATCCCGGAGCGCGCGGCGTGCTGACAGGCATGGGTGTGCAGAAGAGCGAGGGAATGCTCGATCTAATGCATGTGGTGGAGCCGATGAGCCTTTCTTACATCGAGAAAGAACTGGAAATCCCGGAGGGCGCGCGGATTTTGACAAGCGGCATTGGAGGGCTATACCCCTCCGGTCTGCCGGTGGGCGAGGTGGTGTCATATTCTTCCGATGTGTCGCGCCTATACCGGCGCGCTCTCGTGGCGCCTTACGTGGATTTCGCGTCCCTCAAGCGTGTGTTTGTAATGCCGGCGACGGCCGGTGCACGTGCTTTCTCTGTTCGGGAGGGCATTGGGCGATGATGAAAAAACGTGCAGCCAGTTCCATGCTCGTGATGTTCGTAGCTGTCTCAATAGCTTCGATATGCCAAGAGCTTGTGCCTCCGATTCGGGCGGGGAATGTGAAGGCTCCGTTCTTGCTTGCAGTGGTGTCGTACTACGGTATGAGGCGCGAGGTGGGCTACGCGGTGATAGCCGCCGTCTGGTGCGCTGTTGTGAACGACGGACTCGGGATGATGCCGTGGGGCGTTTCGTTGCTGTCGTTCGGGGCTTTTACGGCTCTGTGCCGTCTCGTTTTCAGGCGCCAGATGGCGGATAGCACCTTCCCGTGCATGATCGCCGCGGTGGCGGGTGGTGTGCTGACAGACATTCTGCAGTACGCCGCATTACGCGCATCGGGTTTATACGACGCGGTGCCGTTTCACTTTCTTTTGTTGCGTCTTGCCGTAATGGCCGCGGCGGCTTTTTTGGTCACGGGCGTCGTGGCGGGTTTTGTAAGGTACTTGGATTATACATCCTCCAATGCAGGGTTTGAAAACGATGGAGACACGTTCAGCTGGGACTCGATTTGACGCCGAGAGGCTGCGTCTCGTGGCCTTGGCGGTGATTATGATATTGGGCTTCGCGTACCTCGCGGGGTGCCTATATGAAATTCAGATCAAAGATTCGAGAGTGTATTCAGACGCACAGGATGAATACAGTTTCCGGCGTGTTAGGCAGCCGGCTCCGCGCGGGCGCATACTCGACCGCAATGGCGTCGTGCTTGCCGACAACAGCCCGTCATATTGCGTGGCGCTTTACATAGAGGAGTTGCGACAACGCGGCGCCTGGTCGAACACGGTGAACCACGTGGACGCTATACTGGATCATATCTCGGAGATAATAGACAAGCCGCGCGACGTTAATTTAAACGGCATCTGGGCGCACATAAAACGACGCCGACCGATTCCTCTCTTCGCCTTCGACGGCCTTGACGACGAACAGCTGGCGCGTTTGGCGGAGTATCCCGGTCCACTACCAGGCACGGATATATATGCCAGGCCGCGCCGCATCTATCCGCTGGGCGACGTCGCCCCGCACATCATCGGATACGTCGGTAGCGGACTTCCTCGTGAAGCGGAGGATCCCAAGGAGTTGCGCGAGGGGGATGAGCAAGGCGAAGACGATGACTATTACTACTCACTGCCCGATCTGGCGGGTCGCGAGGGCATAGAACTCGCCTGCGATGCAGAGCTTGCCGGACGTGGAGGGGGGTACCTGATTCGTGTAAACGCCATAGGATACAAGCATGAAATAATTCCGGGCAAGCCGCCGATACCTGGAAAGGATGTCGTTCTGACTCTAGACTCAAAGTTACAGAAGGCGGCGGAGGACGCTTTGGGCGAGAATCGCGGTGCGGCAGTTGTGATTGACTGCCACAACGGGGACATACTGGCGATGGCTACAGCGCCGCGTTACGATCTCAGCGATTTCGTCCCGACTCTCTCGCCGAAAACGTGGAATAAACTCCTCAACGATCCTAATAAGCCCCTATACAACCGTGCATCGAGCGGCGTTTACATGCCGGGCAGCGTTTTCAAGCCTGTGGTTGCGCTCATCGCTCTTCAATCAGAGGTTGTAGGCGAGCACGAGCAATACAATTGCGTAGGTTTTGTTAAAATCGGCGGCCGCGTGTTCCGTTGCGCCAATCGCTACGGTCATGGGGAGCTTGATGTGCGCAGGGCGATAGCTGTTTCATGCAACCCGTACTTCATAGAAATCGGGCAGCGTACTGGCTACGAGCCGCTTGTTTATGATAATTGCCGCCAACTCGGGCTCGGTGAATCTCCGGCAATCGGGATCCCAACGGCTTCTGGTTTGTTGCCTTCCAGTGGTTGGAAACGCACGCGCCATGGCGATTCCTGGCGCGCGGGCGACACCGCCAACCTCTCAATGGGGCAGGGTTTCATATCTGCATCCCCGTTGCAGATCGCTCTAGTTACAGCCTCGATCGCAACTGATGGCAAGGTGCTGCAGCCGCGCCTGATCCGAGATGCCGGAGACGGGCTAGGTGCGAAGGACTGGCTCGAGGTGCGGAGCAAGATGAATTGGAGCAAACGCAATCTTGAAGTCGTAAAGAGCGGAATGTACGACGCCGTAAACGAGGCTTACGGCACGGCGCGCCGTTCGCGCCTGCCAGGAGTCAGCGCAGCTGGCAAGACGGGCACCGCCGAGTACTACGAGGATGGCGAACGCAAAAAACTCGCCTGGATGATCACCTTTGCACCGTTCGACTCGCCACGCTACGCACTTGCGGTGGTCGCCGAGGATTCGGATGCAGGCGGGCAGACCGCCGCTGGCATTGTAAGGGAAATCATGTCCGAGCTTTTTGAATCCGAAGTGAATAGCGCCATTGAGCGCGGAGAAGAGCTGCAATTGTACGAGTCTGAGGCTGCGCACGAGACACCAGTGGCGGACATTGCGGAGGATGTCGAAGAGAGTTCAGACCGTGCAGGCGCGGCTCCGGAGGGAGAGGTGGAATGAAGAATCCGTTCCCGTCATTCGGAGGTAAATACCTTCCAGCTCCTTCCAAATTGAATGCGCCCTCAATAAACTGGGCAGTTTTCGTAAGCATGTTGCTGCTGCTCGTCATAGGCGTGTTCTTCGTGCGAAGCGCTAATGCAATACGCACCGACAGCATTCAATACCAATACTTGCTCGTAATCAAGCGGTGGATCCCGCTGGGGCTTGTCGTACATTTCATAGTGGCGTATTTCGACTACCGGAGATGGACAGACTGGGCGTGGGTCTTATATGTAGTGATAATGTTGGCGCTCGCGCTTGTGTTCTTCATAGGCACAGAGCGGCTGGGAGCGCGCCGCTGGTTGTTCGGAATGCAGCCGTCAGAGGCGGCGAAGTTCGCCGTTGTTTTGATGATTGCTTTCTTGCTTTCTCGCAGCACGATTACAAACGGCTACGCGAGGTTGCTCCTGTCTCTTCTTGCGGCAGGGGTGCCTGCGGTGCTTGTAGCTATGCAACCCGATCTAGGCACTGCCCTCGTGCTGGTACCAACTTCGGTTGCGATGGTTTTCGTGGCAGGGTGCGCTCCACGTACTCTGGCTACTCTATGCGCGGCAAGTCTCTTGTTCATTGGCGTTTTCCTGGCGGCGGCTTTGCTGCCTGAGAAGTTGCCGCCGGGGCAGCGCGAAAAAGTCGAGGCGGTCGTCGACAAGATCATGTTCCCGCATTGGCAGAAACGTATCGAGGTCTTCGTTTATCCGGACCGGGATCCTCTCGGCGCTGGCTGGAACAAGCGCCAATCGGAGATCGCGGTGGGCTCGGGTGGCCGCTGGGGCAAGGGGTACCTGAACGGCACCCAGAACATACTCGGGTTCCTGCCGCCCGCAGTCTCATCAACCGATTTCATATACTCCGTTATAGCCGAGGAGACCGGCTTCAACGGAAGCGTAGTTTTGATAGTCCTTTACGGCACGCTGCTAGGCGGCATAGTCGTTACGGGTCTATTGTGCCGCGACACCACCGGGCGACTTCTATGCACAGGGGTCGCGGCGCTACTGTTCGCACACGTGTTCGTGAACCTCGCTATGACAATAGGCAAGATGCCCATAACGGGCATCCCTCTGCCTTTGATCAGCTACGGGGGTTCTTTTACAATATCCACAATGGCTCTGCTGGGTCTCGTGCAGAGCGTTGCCATACATGGCAACAAGCCCACCACAGGGAACATAGAGACATAGATTCGAAAGGCAAAGAATGCTGAAAAACTTTTTTAAATTCAAGTGGGTCACAAGAGCCGACAAACATATGAACCGCGAGATAATTGTCAACGCGGAGAAATTAGAGACACGGGTGGCCGTCCTTGAAAACGGTCACCTTGAGGAATTTCAGGTCGAGCACCCGTCGGAGGAGCGCATGGTAGGCTCCATATTCAAAGGGCGCATACAGAATCTCGAGAACGACCTCCAGGCCGCGTTCGTCAACATAGGCATGAAGAAAAACGCTTTCCTGCATTTCTGGGACATGAACCCCGATGACGAGTCGCTTCTTGACGACGACGATCCCGTCGACGATGACGATGATTCGAATGGCAACGGCAATGGCGGTGGTAATAAAAAACGTGCTAAGCGCAAGCCCCGCGGCAAACGCCTGTCCAACGAAGAGATAGCCAAACGCTATCCGCCTGGAAGCGTTGTCACCGTCCAGGTTTCCAAAGGGCCGATAGGCACGAAGGGACCGCGCGTCACGGCCAGCCTGTCGATTCCAGGTCGTTATCTCGTCTTGATGCCCGGTGGTACGTTGCGGGGCGTTTCCCGCAAAATCGGAGATGCGGCAGAACGACAGCGCCTCAAAAAGATACTGGATCGCATGCAGGCTCTTAAACTCATTCCGGCTGACTGCGGCCTTATCGTCCGTACAGCGGGCGCCGGGGCGTCAAAGCATGCGTTCATCAGAGATTTGCGGGTGCTACTAAACAGCTACAACGACATGAAAGCTGCGATCGCAGAACAGCCTACGCCCTGCTGCGTGTATGAAGAGCCGGATCTCGTCATGCGTGTTGTCCGTGATTGGATGACGGAGGACGTCGACCGCATTATCGTTGACAACCGCGAGGTTTATGATGGCGTCCGCAGAGAGGCCGCTCGCATATCGCGCCACGCCAAAAACCTGGTGCAATTTTATGAGGGGCATTATCCGATATTCGACCACTACGGCGTCGAGAAGCAGATAGAGGAGGCGTTCCGCCGGAAGATAACGCTCAAGTCGGGCGGCTATCTGATCATCGACGAAACTGAGGCCCTAATCGCCATCGACGTGAACACGGGGCGTCACAAAGGCAAGGGGTCGCAGGAGGAGGCGATTCTGGATGTGAACCTTGAGGCCGTTGATGAGGTCGCGCGGCAACTGCGTCTCCGCAACATCGGCGGACTCGTCGTGCTGGACCTGATAGACATGAAGCCGCGCAAGCATCAGCAACAGGTTTACAAGGCGTTCAAAAACGCCTTGAAGCGCGACAAGGCACGCACCAACGTCATGCAGATATCAGAGCTCGGTCTGCTTGAAATGACACGCCAGCGCACTGAGGAGAGCCTGCTGTCTCAGATGCATCAGGCCTGCCCATACTGCCACGGCAAGGGCATCATCAAATCTTCGTTGCAGCTCAGCGTGGATATCCAGCGTCGTCTGAAATCTCTTATACGACTTCTCAAGGCAGAGAAAAAAGAAGTGGATCTGCAGATATGCATCCATCCAGCGGTGCTTGAACGTCTCCGCACCGAGGACGAGGAAATTATCCGCAATCTGCAGAGTGATTACAGGGGGCGCCTCTCGTTCAAGAGTGACCCGCTGCGCCAAGCCGAATCTTTCAGCATTGTAGACGCTGAAAGCGGTCAATCGCTATTCGTGGCTGGCGAGCAGAAACCGATATGATTTTTTGAGTGTTGAGATAAAACAGAGTTTCAGGTAAAATTGGAACTTACAAATTGGTGGTTCTAAATAGGAGAAAAAGTTATATGTCCATTTTTAAAGCGTACGATATTCGGGGGATTTACGGTAAGGAGCTCGACGAGGAGCTCGCGCTAAAGATAGGTCGGGCGTTCGTGACGTTCATAGGCTGCCGCAAGGTGGCTGTCGGGCGCGACATAAGGCCGCATTCCATTTCTCTATTCGAGGCTCTTGCGGAGGGCATAACGATGCAAGGGGCAGACGTGATAGACCTAGGGGAATGCTCCACTCCAATGTCGTATTTCGCCAATGGCACGTTGGGCTGCGACGGCGGAGTGATGATCACGGCATCTCACAATCCCGGGGAGTATAACGGGTTCAAACTAACTCGCGCAAACGCAGTACCCATCAGCGGCGACACCGGCATCAAGGATATCGAGAACATCGTCCGCGAAGGTAGCTTTGCTGAGCCAGCGGCGGCCCCGGGCAAAATCACCCGCCACGAAATAGTTCAGGAGTATGCCGACCACTTCAGAAAGATGGCAAACATAAAACGGCCGCTGCGTATAGCCGTGGATTATGCGAATGCTATGGGAATATGGGAGGCTGAGGCGCTCAAGGGATTGGCGATTGAGATAACGCCCCTTTATGGCAACCCCGATGGCACCTTCCCCAACCACGAAGCGAATCCTCTCAATACTGAAACCCTAGACGCTCTACGCGCCGAGGTCATGAAAGGTGGCTACGATTTCGGGGTGGCGTTCGATGGCGACGCCGACCGCGCCGGGTTCGTGGATGAAAGTGGAGAAATAATTCCTATGGATATGACGACGGCGCTCATCGCGGAGGACGTCCTGCGCGATCATCCCGGCGCAGCCGTTTTCTACGATCTACGCAGTAGCTGGGCTGTTAAAGAGGTTATCGAGGAGGCAGGTGGCGTCCCTATGATGAGTCGCGTAGGTCATGCGTTCATAAAAAACCAGATGAGAGAACACGATGCTGTCTTTGCCGGGGAGCTAAGCGGCCACTACTACTTCAAGGCCAACTTTACCACGGAAAGCTCCGCGCTAGCAGTAATTTCTCTTGCGAATATCATCAGCGCCTCGGACAAACCCTTATCTGAAATGATTCGGCCAATTATGCGCTACTTCGCAAGCGGAGAGATCAATTCAGAGCTCGCGAGCCGAAGCGATGCAGCCCGCGTGATTGAGACGCTAAAGGAAAAATACGGCACAAAAGGGCGTATGTTTGAGCTGGACGGCGTCAGCGTCGAGTTCGAGGAATGGTGGTTCAACGTCCGCTGTTCCAACACTGAGCCCCTGATAAGGCTCAACCTTGAAGCCAAAACAAAATCCATGATGGAAGAGAAGCGGGACGAACTTCTTTCCATCATACGCGGATGAAGGCCGCTGAAAGCGGGATACAGGAATACAAAATGAATGCAGTTATCAACGTCAAAGACGTCCTACTTAAAAAGTATGCAGAGAAGTTCGGACGCGATCCTGAAATAGTTGCCTATGCACCCGGACGCGTCGAGATACTTGGCAACCACACGGACTACAACGAGGGCTGCGTGCTCTCCGCCGCAATAAATTTTGGTACGTATTTCGCGATATCCGCACGCACTGATGGTGAGGCGCATCTGATCGCAGGCGACATCATGCAGGAGGTTGTGTTCGATCCCGCCCGTCCCGAAGCCACCAAGGAGAATATGTGGGCCAACTACGTGAAGGGCGTTCTTGCCGGCCTTGTGGCAAAGTCCAAACCCAGCCACGGTTTCGATGCTATGTTTCTGGGCAACCTGCCGCTGGGATCTGGTCTGTCAAGCTCTGCCGCGCTCGAAGTCTCTTCCGGACTCGCATTCGCAAAGCTCTATGGCATGGAGGTTGATAAACTGGAACTCGCTCGCATTGGTCAGAAGGCCGAGCATGAATTCGCCGGCGTCAAAACCGGGCTTCTTGATCAGGTGTCGTCTCTTTACGGAAAGGAGTATAGCTTGGTTTGGAGCGACTTCCGCACTTACGAATTCAAGTCCGTGAAAATCAGCCCGGACGTCTGTTTCCTTTTGTGCAACACAAACGTACGTCACGCTCTAGTGGACGGCGCTTACAACGAACGCCGGGAGCGCTGCGATCAGGCGACGATGTTCTTCGCCAACACGCTCGATAAACCTGTGAAGGCATTACGGGATGTTACGTGGGAGGATTGGATTGAGCACCATGACAAGATGGATGAGCTCACCGCGCGCCGCTCAGCACATCCAATAGGGGAGAACGAACGCGTGCTTTCAGGGATCGAAATGCTGCGCAACAACGATCTGACAGGTTTCGGCAGGCTGATGTTTGAGTCGCACGAAAGCTCGCGCGTTAATTTTGAAAACTCCTGCCCAGAGCTAGACACTCTGGTGGCGGGGGCTCAGGCGGTTCCAGGAGTGCTTGGCGCACGCCTTTCAGGCGGCGGCTTTGGCGGCAGCGCGGTAGTCATGACCACCAAGCGGGACGTCGACGCCGTATCCACAACCTTACGCAACATCTACGCCAACAAATACGGCGCCCGCTGCGACACGCGGATCATCACCTGCTCGGACGGCGCACGCGTCCTGTAGGTACTAAAGACAAAACCAAACTCCCCAGTGGTTAGAAGGAAAGGACCTTATGACGCTGGCAGATATGAAAGGCTCGGGAAGAACCCAACTCGCCGTAATAATCGCAGCGGTTGCCATTGGGTTTATTGTTGAACTTCTGCCGGACTCCGTCTTTTTTCCGCTTTTCTGCTATCTGCCCGGGCGGCTGGCTGCAATATACTACAACACACCTTTGTATATACCGGAGCTGTCGTTTTCTGCTCATGGATTTCTCATTGTCGTAACACGAAGTTGCGGAGGTTCTGGTTTCTTCGCGCTCTGCGGGGCTCTGCTCTGCGTTCGTGCGTGGCAGAGTGTTGACTCTGCCACAACGAGTCGGAGGTTTAAACTCGCTTTATGGTTTGTAGGCGCCGTGGCGCTGTCCTGGGGCATAACGATCCTTGTCAATGCAGTGCGTGTAATCCTGATAGTACCGGTCACAGCGGCGGCGATGTTTGTGCCGGAGTCGTTCCGATCTGGAATCCATATGGCGGCCGGCATGGCCGCTTTCATGGGAGCTTTTATCATCCTTTGGATTTTAACAGAGCGGCAGTTGCCGCAAAAGGAGCTGAAATGAACGAGAAAATAGAAATAGACAATACACCAGCCGAAGTAGAAGCAACTCCTATGAATCTGCTCGGCCGTCCTTTTGCAGCTTTGCTGGCGCACTTTATTGCTCCGCTAATATCGCTGGCGGCTATGGCGCGAATCGCATGGCTTGGTTGGACTGAGTTTGAGCCTACAATGTTTTTAACGGCTTTTGCACTTGTGGCTTTGCCCGCCATAAGCGCCTTGGGCTCTCTCGTAATATTGATCCTCCGCAGGCGCAAACTGTTTCCATTGTGGGCAGATGTCATTTCCGTATTGCTCGCCGGGTTCTTCTGCGCGGTACTGCTTGTTTCGCAGGACGACATCTCCTCGACGCTGCCTAATTGGATGGTCGGATCAGGAAGCTTCCTGCTTGCCTATGCTGGAATGATGGCCACGGGCTTCAGCTCGATTTGGCGTCTTGGGACGATACCTCTGAAAATAGGCAAGGTTACTGACATAGGCGCAACGGTGCTTGGCGTGATTGTCGTGCCGATCATGACGTACGTTGTGGTACGTATTATTGCAAAGCTTACAGAACCGTTGAGTGCCGACATGAGCCAAATTATGATTGTGCCCGTGACTGTAATCGGCTCAATTGCTCTGTTCATCTTTGTTTTTCGGTTTTTCGGACTTCTTTTTTCTTTCCTCAATAAGTTTAGGTCGTATCGTTTCATAGTATTTGCCGAAGCGCTTGTCATCACAACCGTCCTGCCTTTCGCCGGGTTGGCTTTGAATGCCGACATCCCATTCCCGGCCGATTTCCAATATGGGTGGTTCTACGCCGCAACGGCGTTTACTGCGATTGCTTTGATGCTACCAGACGGCAAGTCAAGGGGGACGAGGCTGGCAATGTGGTTTGCCCGCTGGGCGGCGATACCGTTCACTCTTTACTTTTTCATTGTATTCCTTCCATTCCTGCCTCTGTCAGTGCTTGCTATGTTTTTCTTCGGAGCAGGCATCCTGATTCTTGCGCCCACTCTGCTTTTCTGGAGACATGCGCGCACATTGCACCGGAGCATGGGTAGCGTCGTTGCGGCATATGGCAAAAACATTGCGGTGACATCCGCCATTGTCGCGATGTTGCTGATGCCCGGAGCGATCGGTATTGTTACGGAAATCCACCGCTCTGATTTGCAGCGTACACTTGCATTTGTGGAAGAGCCGGACTATGACGCCGAGGCAAAACTCCCGATAAGTTATAAACGCGCGGAGGTCGTGGTGCAACGGGCAATAGATTTCAACAACGGTCGGGAGATTCCACTCATTTCAGCCTGGTATGTGCAACGGGTCTATGGTGGCATGTACCTTCGAGATGAGGTCTTGGAGCGCATTTCGCAGCGGATTCTTGGCAGACCTTTGCCAGAAAAAAAGTGGAGGAGCCGAGATTTGTTTGGCCCGATTTTCTCCAGAAACCAAGGCAGGGCGTCTCGGCGTACACGTGGCTGGGTCACGCGCCCGACAACCGGTGCGACAATGACTAACAATACCGTCGCGGTAGTCGAAGGTTCCGACAAAGGGTCAGAAATTACCTACTGTGTTCGCATCGGGGTTTCTTCAAAGCTCGCGCAAGAGGAGTTTGTTGCGCCTATCGAGTTGCCTGCCGGCGCCTGGGTGGTCGGGATGAGGTTGAAGATCGAAGACGTGTGGGCGCCTGCCGCAATCATAGAGCGGAAAGCTGCCGAATGGGTTTACGAGAAGATCTCGGTGGTAGAACGCCGCGATCCGGCGATGCTCACACTGGATTCACCTACGCAGGGAGAACTGCGTATCTTCCCTGTCACGCCGGAAAGTCGCGAGCTCGAGCTGGACATCCGCATTCCCAAGGCGCTGGCAGATGGAGATGTGATTAAGATCGGAGACGTGTCGGTGCGTCATGAATCAGCGGGCGTGGAGATCTCGCCAGTATATGCAAACGGTGTTTTAGTTCTGCCGGAGACTTGGAAGCAGGAGCATGCCTCGGAGCTTCTGCCGATTAATCCCGGTCGCCTTTGGGTGGCGGTTGACTGCTCTGTATCGAACAGCTTGCAGAAGGTTGATGCTATTGCGTCCGATATTTTGAAAATTGCCGAGGAAGCTGGTGTCGGGCATATTTCACTGATGGCGGCGAACGCTGAAACCCGCACGACGGAACTCGCAACAGCAGATCTTAAGGTAAAGCTCCCTGAGGCGCTCCTGGAATTCCAAGGGGGGCTCGATGCATTCGGAGCGGTTTATAGAATAATAAGGCAAGCAGAGCGGGAAGGGGAGATTGCAAAGGGCAACTACCCGAATATCGTGCTATACGGCCCAAACTGGACAAATGCCCTGAGGGAAGTTGAGCAGAAGAATTGGAGCTTGCTGTGTGGCTCTGTGCCGGGATTGACAAATCTCAGGGTGGCTCTCCGGGATGGTGATTTTGTTGATTTTCCAGTGCCTGAATCAAATCATACAGCAGGAGTGTTTCCGTTTGCTGTTGGCAATGAACTAAGGGTCGCGGCTGAGGAGGGGGATTCCATTGTGGTTTTCACTGATTCGAATCCCATCGGTGTGCCTGAAGGTGTGGAAGGGCTGGTGGAGGCAGGCACTGGTTCTGATGACGGGTGGGCGGCAGGTGCATTGGCATGGAGGATGCAGCTTGAAACAAATCGCAATCCAGCGCGTGATTTGCGTAAAGACATCCTCAGGCAGTCAAGGCTCTGCGGTGCTCTTACCGAGGCGGGCGCCTACATCGTGGTTGAGAAAGATGCCCAGCGCAAAATGCTCCAGGAAAAACAGCGGCAGGCGCTTGCAGCGGACTCGTCGTTGGATTTCGAAGAAGATGTTCCCGCACCAGATGTTCTGATGCTTGTGGCGGCAGTTGCCGCAGTATTTTTCTTCCAGCGACATAAAAGCCGTTGTTCATAGGAATTAGCTCTCATGAAAGCGATATTTAAGCGTCCCAAATTTTGGATTTATACAGGTCTTGTGGTGGTTGCTGTTTCGTTTTTAGCTCCTCCACGTTTATTGCTTTCGTTGCCAATTAACAGCGAATATACGGAAGTGGATATCATGACAGGTAGAATCCGTTACAAGCATTATATCCTTTTCTGCAAGGTCGAGGATTATGTTGAACCGTCTGCGTTAAGTGAAGTTCTACCCCCTGATATGGTTGCTTCAGCCAAACCGAAGTGGTTCCCAGTTTATTCATCTACACTTGCTCAGCCTTTGTCCCCAAATTACAGATACCATGCTGCGATTAATCAGATACAGAAACTAGAACTTTTTTGGGATGGGTTCGAGGTTATGGAACAATTGGGACCATTCCCCGAAGAGTTGAAACCAAAAACAGCCATGCATGTTCTCGCTCTTTGGCAGCATAGTTGTAACGATGATCTTGCAGAACAATACATTAACGCTCTATGGGGAGATCAGGATGACAACACAAACACGTGGCAGAAGACTTTGGCGGTGTTGTCCAACCTCAAAATGCCACTTGTAGAAACGAACGGTTCAATAGTTGCATAAACTGTTTTCTATCCAGACGGAACGCCAATGGATACAAAACAAATCAATCTTGACTCCGTCCAATAAGATCCGGCGCGGGAAAAAGCCTCTGTTTTAAGATTCCGGAGTGGAAACGGTGGGGACGATTAGCCCGCGGCGGGTGAGGGTCTGGAAGTATTGTCCGAGGAGCGCGTTGCTTTTTATTGCCCTATGGCACCCTGGGAATAGCAATCAGATTTTTATAAATTGACTTTTGTCTGTTTTTAACGTAGTCTGGTAGCCAGTTTGTTAACTGACATCCTTCCACTAAACCAGAAACGAGGTCGTGAACATGAAGACTCCCGTCAAATATTTGGTTTTCTGCAGCGCGTTCGCATGCGTTCTGCAATTGCAATCCAAGGCCGCGACTCTGCCGCGTCTGCCGGGAGCTACGTTTGCCGATACGGAAGTTTCAACGAATGTGGTGCTGAAGGCGTGGTCGGAATATGCGCGGACGTTCCGTGTCTCCGTCTCATTGGATGCCACGCCGTCGAATAACGTGCAGATTGCAATCGGAGGCGATGCGTCGGGCGAAGGGCAGCTTGATGATGACGAGTTCGCTTTTATGTTTGGCTGGGATTGCGGCAAATGGTTCATCGAGGACTATAATCCCGGCAGCCGCTCCTATGCTGAACCCGAGAACAATGGTTTCGGAAGAAAGACCCTGCTTCTTACGATGCACGTCAAAGCCGATGCTTCCGTGTCCGCCGTCGAGGCGTCTGAAGATGGCCATCTTGTCGATTTCCAAATACAGGAAGATCAACCTGTTCCCGCGTCAGGGTTTTCCGTGAAGGACTGGGATACCGCCAAGCTAGTTGCCCGCGGTTTTGGCTTGAAGAACGAAACCATAGCTGTTGATTTCAAGAACGACACGACCATGTTTTCAATAAGATGACACCTTTATTGCCACTCCAAAATGCAGACGGGGCAGGCGGCGCCATGCTGCTGGTTTGTCTGCTTTGGGGAGCTGCGGGGTTTTCATTTCTTATTTCGTTCCTGACGAAGAACGAGGATTTCCGCAGAGCCGTACGGGATTTCCGCAGGCTGCCGCCGTTTATCCGTGCTGTCATGGTGGTGGTAGTCTCCGGCGCCATCGTCTTCGGCGGGTCGAAGCCCGGCGGGACAGTTTCATACGATTTCACCAACTGGTTCACTTCCGGCATGCTTGACGAAGGGCCGGAGCTTTCAGACGCGCAGAAAGCCGCGGGTTTCGCGCTTGTGGCGGCGGACACAAATGTCGTATTTAATTTCTCCGCGCCGACAAACGCCACGGTGCATGAAGCCTGGCTTAAGCGCGGGGCGGCGGCCGATGGCTTTCTGCTCAAGCCCGACGGCTGGAGCTTCACGCTCGGCACGAATACAGTTGAATCGGTCTATGTGTCGTCGAGCGGCACGATTACATTCGGCGGAAGACGTTTGACTTCACCGGAAGGTTCCGCGATGCCCGATCCGTCGGGCGTTTCATATCTCGCCCTTTTCTGGACGTCACTTGGCATCGTGCCGGAGGGGAACTGGCGTCTGCTGACGGATTCAGCGCCGTCGCTTTTCTGGTACGACGTCACGGGGCGGGGTTCGGCGCGTTTCACGTGGCTGAACGCGCTTCTCGGACGCGAGGCGGATTCCCCGGTCTCCTTCCAGGCCGAGCTTTTCAACTCTGGCGATTTCGTCTTCCGTTACGACTTCGGCACGAACACCATGCCGGAGCAGTTCATGATCGGAGCGCAGGCCAACGGCGGCGGAGAGACTGCGCTTGTCTCCTTGCCGGATTCCGCCTGTTCGCCAAGCGGCCACGTCTGCTCCGCCGTCTGGCGGATGGAAGGCACAAACGTCGTTTCCATTCCGTTGTGCGAAGCCATTGGCGGCGCATCACGCTTTGAGCTGCGCTGGACTGCATTCGGCGAAATCACGGGCGGCGATACCGACTCCGACGGAATCCCCGACGCCCACGAAATCCTGATTTACCACACAGACCCGCACCTTGCCTACACCGACGGCGACGGCCTGTCCGACCGGGACGAAATCACCGCAGGCATGAACCCCCTCGATCCAGATGAAGACGGCGACGGCTTGGCCGACGGGCTTGATCCTGAACCGTTTACATGGAATGATGCAGAGGAAGACCTTGACGGCGATGGCTACGGGCTGCTTTTCGAGCTTCTGCACGGGTTGGATCCATCGGTGGACGACAGGGTGGACTCCGACGGCGACGGCTGGATGGACTGGCAGGAGATATTGGCGGAAACATCGTGGCTGGATTCGGAGGAGAGCCCTTGGAGCCCTGATGGCTTCCCGAAGATTTTCAGCGTTACGCTGACGGTATTGGAGCCGCTTGATGGGAAGGTGTCGGTATCGATCGGCGACAAGACCCTGGTGGTGTCCGGCACCGGAAGCGGCGGCTCCCCGATGATGTCCGCGGGAATGGGTATAGCCAGCACCGGCGGCGATATCACGCTTTGGCTCAGGGAAGGCGTGGCGCACGACGTCTCGCTCTTCGCGGAAAAGGACTGCCGATTGCGGCTCGGGGTGTCAATAAGCTCGTCATGCGCGGCGTTCCAGGGCCCGCACCCGGCATTCACTGCCGGAGGGGAACTGCGCGGCGGTGTGGCGACCGCCTCCGGCATGATCGCCCAGCCCGCGCTTTCAGTCTCACCAGTCCCTATGTGCTTCCACACAAAAGAGGATATGCAGGTCTCCGCGTCGGTTCTGCCGGAAGGCATTAACGGGATATGGGGCAATTACCTGTCTCCGGTTTGGGATTCCGGAAGCGGGAACTCCCGCACTGTCTCATACTACGACGCTTTCAACTTCGCCTCGTTCGAGTTCCATGCGGATGAAGCGCCGCAAAGCCGTTACGTGGGAGTTGACATAACGAGATGCACACGTCTTGAAGATGAAGAACCCAATCCCCCCTACGAGTACAATCCGGAACCGGAGCAAACTTGCGATTGCTGCGACGGCGGTGGAGGATGCAGATGCCCATGCCATACTCCGGACAAGCCTGTCCCAGTCGACGGGGAGCCGTTGCTTTACTACATCGGCGAACAGGATGAGGAATACGGCCACGGCGGCGGCATGCTCGTCCCGGTCAACAACGACGACGACGACGCCAGCGAAACCGAAGACAGAGCCGACGAGGACATGTTTAGTCATGACAACGACCTCGTTGCGTTCTACCCTCTTGGCATTTACGATGGAGAATGCTGTCCGTGTCCCGAGCATAAGCCGTCCATTGCAGACACTGCCACGCTGATATCCAATTCCTCGCAACTCCTTCTATGGCTTGATTCCTCCAAGAGCAATGCCTTCTCAGGCACGATTAACGCAGGCGGGCGGCTTTACGTTGAAGGTCGATGGGAGAGCGAGGCAGTCGGTGACGGACACCTCAGGTGGCAGTACTCCAAAGACGGCGAAACGCATTGCTTAACCAACTCGTTCACCGTCCTGAGCCAGCGCATATTCGCCGACCTAGATTTTGACGGCGACGTGGACTCATTCGACAAGGCATTGCGTGGGGCGTTTCCGGACGATTATGTTTGGACGATGGGTGTGGACACC
>CAYOPG010000030.1:16033-24665 GCA_964405775.1 uncultured Lentisphaerales bacterium | reverse complement strand
TGGATTTACTTCTGAGGCAAGGATTTTCTGACCCAAAGGACAACAGCTATGCAAACTAAATTCAACCCACAAACGATAATAAAGCGCGACGAGATTTCTCGCTATCTTGAAAACGACGGTCGCGATTTCATCAACGACGCCCTTATCGAGAAGCAACTCGCAGAAGCGCGCAACGCCGACCCGAAACTCATCCGCGACATTCTGGCTAAGTCGCTTGCGGTCGAAACTCTCGACACCGCCGAGACTGCGGCTCTCCTGTACGTGGAGGATCCCGATCTGCGCCATGAGATGGAGCAAACGGCACTCAAGATCAAGCGCAAGGTGTACGATAACCGCATTGTGACCTTCGCTCCGATGTATATCTCCAGCTATTGCGTAAACAACTGCAGATACTGCGGCTTCCGTGCCGACAACCCGCTGCAGAGACGCCGCACGCTTACAATCGAGGAGATCAGGGCGGAGGCGGAGGCGATGACCGGGCGCGACGGACATAAGCGCGTCATGGCCGTGTACGGAGAGCACCCTGACACCAACGCCAATTTCATAGCGGAAAGCCTTGACGCCATATACTCCGTGCGCGCAAAGACCCGCAAAGGCACAAGCAATGTACGGCGCGTTAACGTAAATGCAGCGCCGCTTTCAATCGACGATCTCAAAACCGTGCATAGCGCCGGCATCGGCACATTTCAGGTGTTTCAGGAAACGTACCACCACAAGACTTACGCCGACATGCACCCCGCCAACACGATCAAAGGTGATTACGGGTGGCGCTTGACCTGCATGCACCGCGCGTTTGACGCAGGAATCGACGACGTCGGCCTTGGCGTCCTCTTCGGCTTGCACGACTGGCGCTTCGAGGTCATGGGCCTCGTTACACACGCCCGCGAGCTGGAGCGCTTTGTTGGAATCGGCCCGCACACTTTCTCCGTACCGCGCATGCATGCGGCGAGCGGTTCGGAAGTGGCCAATGCGCCGAATCCGTTTACGGACGACAATTTTGCACATGCCGTGACAGTGCTGCGACTGTCCGTTCCATACACAGGACTCATCGTTACTGCCCGCGAAAGCCCGGAGCTGCGCGACCGTTGCGTTGGACTCGGCATCACGCAAATGGACGCCTCAACCCGCATCGGTGTCGGCGCTTATGCGGAGAGCGACGGCAATCAGGAAATCGACAAGCAGCAGTTCATGCTTGGAGACCCCCGTACGCTTGAAGAGCTGATCTGCGACTTGGCTAGACGCGGCACCATCACTTCGTTCTGCACCGCCGGATACCGCTGCGGTCGCACGGGCGGCTGCATCATGGACGCTCTCAAGACCGGCAAGGAAGGCACTTTCTGCAAGATCAACGCGGTGCTTACCTTCCGCGAATGGCTGGAGGACTTCGCTTCACCGGAAAGCATCACCGTATGCACGCCCGTCATGGAAGCCGAACTTGCAGCCATAAAGGAAACTTATCCAAAGTTCTATCCGCAGGTACTCGACAGGTACAACCGCATCGGGAACGGTGAACGCGACCTCTACTTCTAAACTGCTAAGGGACAGCACCGCGACGGCCATAAGGCAATGCCTGCCTCCGGCGCGATTTCTCACGTTTTCAGAACCGCCGGGCGCGGCATCGGCGGCGGTGGCGGAAACATTGCGCCGCGACAAAGCCGTAAAAGCTGTCGTGGCGATACTTCCCACCCCGATAGCACTCGACGCATTCGCTGTCGACGCCGTGTCGCTGTGCGACTCGCCGGCGGCAGTGTTCGAATATCCGATGCTCAATCTGTCCGAGCAAGATCCGGAGGCAATCGCCGCCCGCCTTGCCGTTATCTCGGCGCTCAAAGCGAAGGGCTCTTTCTGCCCAATCGTCGCAACGTGCGTTCAGGCGCTGCTGCAGACCACGCCTGATCCGGACGAGACGGAAAAGATGTCGCGCCATCTCAAGGTCGGCGACGAAACCTCGATGGACGCATTCATCTCATGGCTCGTTAAATCCGGCTATCGGCGCGAAACGGAAGTCTTCGAACCAAACACATTCGCCGTCAAGGGCGGCATCGTGGACATCTGGCCGGTGGTCGCGCGCGAGCCTTCGCGAATAGAGTTTTTCGGCGATGACATCGAATCCATACGAAACTTCAATCATCTTGATCAGCGTTCTACTCACGCGATCCAGGCTCTGAAGATTGCGCCCGTTATGCCACGCCGAACGACTGAGGTGATGCTCCACGATTTCGTGCCCGATAATGCCGTTATAATGTGGATTGGCCACGAGGAGATTGAAATCGAGGGCGAGTCTTTCCGCAAAAGCGCCGAATTGCCGGATGCGCGCACCCTTGATGCTGTCCGAGCAGCGCTGCTTCCCAGGCAGAGCGTGCGCCAGTTCTACATCGGCGACCCGCCATTACCAGGAACGGAGCCGTGTGTAACGCCATTCGGAGCCGTCAACGGCCTTGCCGATGCCGACACTCACCGCCACGACCCCGACTTCATGGCTACGCAGCGACGCAGAATCATTGACGACTGCCGAGATGTTCAGGCTCGTAGTGGGAAGACCTCGATTCACTTTTGTCTCGACACCGAAGGCGGGGTGGGGCATCTGGCCGCCGAACTCGAAGGCCAACCAGTGGACATACGCGCCGCGCCGCTGTCCGGCGGGTTCACTGTTGCAGATCCTGATGCTCGTATAAGAGCCATCTACCTTTCACAAGCCGATCTATACGGGCATTCGAAACGCCTAAGAGCCCGCGCAGCGGAATTTGCGCCAATAGAAAAACCAACGTCAGAAGAGAAAGACGAAGTAGGCCTTGCCGAGCTCACAAACCAGATACTCGACACCATCACGCCCGGCTCGCTCGTAGTGCACCTCGAATACGGCATAGGCAGGTTTCTGGGAATAAAAGAAACGGATATCGGCGGCAATACAACAGAAGCCCTGTGTATCGAATATGCAAACCACACTAAAGTTTTCGTCCCGATCGCAAACGCCAACCTGGTATCTGGATACAAAGGCGCAGGCGACGCGCCGGTAAAGCTGCACACAATCGGCGGAAAGCGCTGGTCAAACGAGAAAGTCTCCGCCAACAATTCCATTCAGACGCTGGCTCTGCGCATGCTCGAAACGCAAGCCAAGCGCAAACAAATGGAGGGGCATGCTTTTTCACCCCATACGCCGTATATGCAGGAGTTCGAAGCGTCTTTCCCGTACACTGAAACGCCAGGACAGGCCGAATGCATAAGCCAAATGAAGCTCGACATGGAGTCCACACACCCCATGGATCGCCTCATCTGCGGCGACGCTGGCTATGGCAAAACAGAAGTCGCCATACGCGCCGCATTCATTTGCGCCATGCAGGGCAGGCAAGTAGCCGTTCTGGTTCCTACGACTGTCCTTGCGCAGCAACATTACGACACCTTTGTAGACCGCATGGCTGTGTATCCGCTCAACATCGCGATGCACTCCAGATTCTGCAGTCGCGCGCAGCGGGAAGCCGCGCTTGAGGGCGTCGCCACGGGAGCAGTGGACATCATAATTGGCACTCACGGCATACTACAACCCGGCGTGAAATTCAAAAACCTGGGGCTTGTTATAATTGACGAAGAGCAGCGCTTCGGCGTCCGCGACAAGGAAATGCTCAAGACTGTTCGCTTGATGGTCGACGTACTGACGCTCTCTGCCACACCTATACCGCGCACGCTCTATCTCGGACTGACCGGCGCTCGTGACATGAGCCTCCTCCAGACGCCTCCGCGCGAACGCGTCGCCACCGAAACGAAGGTCGTCCGTCAATCCGATGAATTGGTTAAAAACGCCATTCTCGCGGAAGTCGGCCGTGGCGGTCAGGTCTTCTACCTCCATAACCGCGTTTTATCCATACACATAGTGCATCAGCGGCTCCAACAGCTCCTGCCTCACATACGTGTTGCCGTCGGGCACGGTCAGATGCCGCCTTCGCAGGTCGAAAAAATAATGCGGGATTTTGCTGCAGGCAAGTACGATGTACTCCTCTGCACCACCATCATAGAAAGCGGAATCGACATTCCACGCGCAAACACCATACTGGTAGACCGTGCCGACCGTTTCGGTATAGCCGATCTATACCAGCTCCGTGGCAGAGTCGGACGTGGCGGAGTCAAGGCATATGCGTACTTCATGATCCCGCCGGACAGCTACATCAGCACTGATGCGCGCCAGCGCCTCAAAGCACTCCAGCAGCATTCTGGTCTCGGCACAGGCGTAAGTCTTTCAATGCGTGATCTCGGCATTCGCGGCGCCGGCAATATACTCGGTGCAGAGCAGAGCGGGCACATATCGGCAATCGGTTTCAACCTATACTGCCAACTGCTCAAAGTGGCGGTGGCACGGCTCCGTGGCAAGACACCCCAGCCCGTCATATCCGTAGAAATATCGCTCCCGTTTCTCAACCGCAATCCTTCGTCGGAAAACGAGACCGATGGCGCATACGTGCCATATCAGTACATAGAAGACGACTCGCAGCGCATAGAATTCCACCGTCGTCTCGCGGAATGTCGTACCCATAAAGAACTCAAAGCGTTAGTGAGCGACATCGCCGACCGATTCGGAACTCCGCCGGAGCCATTCAATCGGCTCATCGATCTTTACGCATGCCGAATAACGGCAGCGGCCCGCGGAATCTCGCGCATCGAAATGCGTGAAGGCCTACTCGTAATGATTCGCGATGGCGTCCAGCACCGCACCCGTACCGGCAAACTCCCGCGCCCCGCCGGCAACACCCCTGATGAACTCCTCTCCTCAATAAAAAACCTCATCAGCGGCGTTGACTCATGAAGCGGGCACCAAGCGCCTGCCCATATTCTCAATCGGGCGACTGAAGCGCGGCCTCCACAGCGGTTTGGTACGCGTATAGACCGGAACGCCGGCCACGCGGGGTGTTACGCAATTTCTGTAGCGCGTCCATCACTTTGGGGGCGGAGCTCGCGTCAACCACCATCACTAACACAGAGTTGTAGCCAGGCCAGACGTGATTGTCAAAGCGCGCTCCGCTTGTCGCGCCGCACCCGTGTGTACGGGGGATAACGGAGTATTCCTTAACTCCGGCGCCGCAAATTGCGGCAATGACTTCATCCGAAATGGAGACGTTGTAGAATACGGTTATGCATTTCATGCTTGTTGCCCCTTCCGCGCCGCACGCCGGTGCGATTCGATGATGTAGTAAAGAACTGGAATGATGACCATGGTCACGATAGTAGAGACAGTCAAGCCGCCCACCACAACGAGCGCTAGCGGACGCCAGGCGGCGGCGCCATCGCCCGTGCTAATCGCCATCGGCAACATGCCAAGAATGGTGGTCAGCGTGGTAATCAGAACTGGACGCAGACGCTGTCTACCGCTGTCGACAACTGAATTACGCAGATCGGAGCCGCGAGTGCGCAGCAGGTTGATGTAGTCGATTAGGACGATGGCGTTGTTCACGACTATGCCTACGAGCAGTATGATGCCGATGTAGGCGGTCATGCTAAGAGGCGTGTTTGTAACGCCAAGCGTGACAACCACACCGCTAAACGCGAACGGGATCGAAAACATTATTATGAGCGGGTGGATGAAAGATTCAAACTGCGCCGCCATTACCATGAAAACGAGAATAAGGCCCAGCGAAATCATCAAGATCATGACCTGCTCGGTTTCATTCTGCTCCTCTATCATGCCGCCGTACTCGATGGTGGTACCTGACGGTAGCAGGACTTCTTTCTCAACGCGGGCGCGGACGTCGTTCATGACATCACCCTGCGGACGGTCGATCGTGTCGAAGAAGACGGAAACGCGCCGTTCCTGATTCTTGCGCGATATCGTCACCGGTCCGGTGTCTTCGACGACGTCCGCGACAGTGTCGAGGCGCACAACCTCGCCTGAGCGGAGTTTAAGTTCCGAGCGGCGAATATCCTGAATGGTGCGACGGTACGTTGCATCAAGGCGCACAAGGATATCGTATCCGTCCTCGCCCTCGCGGTATTCGGACACTCTGGAGCCTTGGAATAGCGTACTGACTGCGGACGTGATCTCCTCCATCGAAAGACCAACGCTAGAAGCGCGGTCGCGGTCGACTTTTACCGACAGTTCTGGCTTGCCTACATCCTGCGAAATGCGAGCGTTGCGAGTGCCCTCCGTCTGGCGCGCAATCGCGAGGATGCGCTGCGCTATTTCGTAGCCGGCATCAATATCATAGCCGAACACGTCGATTCTCAGGTTGGAGTTGCCGCCCATCAGGATGCGGCTCATGAAGTCGTTTGAGCGGGCGCTTATTTTAACTATCTCGGGCCATTCTCCAACCGCAGAGGAGATTTCGTCGGCATACTGATCAGTGGTTTTCGGGCGTTTATTAGCATCGACGAGCCTTGCTCTTATGTTGCCAATGTGAGAGGCGCGGGAGCCTCCGAAGCCGCCGCCACCGCCGCCAGCGCTTAGCGACGAAATTATGATGTTCTCCCGGCCTATCACGCGTTCTACTACTTTCAGGATTTCGCGACCCGTTTCGGCAGTTTTTTCGTAACGAGTGCTAAGCGGCAACTCGTATGTGATGTTGAGCTCTCCAGTATCTTCCTTGCCCAAGAACTCGCTTCCGAGGCGCGAGAAACCCAACACGGTGACCACGATCACGGCGATGGCGATCAGCACTACGATCCAGCGCAATTTGAGCGACCACGATAACAGATGCCCGTAGCCTCTCTCAACGGAAAGGAATAGATTTTCACTCCAGCGCTGGAAGGCGTTGTTACGGGTCTCTCCGCTGTCGATATCCGCTTCCGGAATAAGCTTTGAAGCGAGCATGGGCGTCAGATAAAGAGAGCAGACAACGGACGCAATCAGTGTAGCGACTACGAGACCGCCGAGCTGCTTCATCATGATGCCAGCAACGCCCTGCACGAATATTAGCGGCAGGAACACGACGATGGTGGTAAGGGTTGAGGCAACCACGGCCAGGCCGACCTCGTCCGCGCCAAACATGGACGCCTCGCGCCGGCTTGTGCCGCGCGACACGTGTGACATTATGTTTTCAAGCACCACGACCGCGTTGTCCACTACCATGCCTATGGCGATAGAGAGCGCCGAAAGGCTCATGATGTTGATGGTCCAGCCCATTGTGAACATGAATATGAACGCGATGATTAGCGAGAACGGTATCGTGAGAGCGATGACGAGCGATGTGCGTATGCTGCGGAGAAAAAACAGAGTGGTGAGGATTACGAATATCCCGCCGTATATTACAGTTCTGCCGACCGCCGAGATGGATTTCTTGATGATTTCGCTGCTGTCGTTGATCAGCAGTACCTTGTAGTCGGCGGGCAGAGTACGCTTTATGTCCTCCATTTTCTTGAGAATGCGTTCGCACACTGCAACGGTGTTCTCGCCCGAGCGTTTCTGCACTATCACGATCATTGAGCGCCGTCCGTTTGTCTCGGAAACGTTGTTCTCCTCGACGAAATCGTCTTCCACGGTGGCTATTTCAGAGAGTTTCACCAACGCGGTTCCGTCGCGTTTCACAACGACATCGCCGACTTGCTCCGGGGCACTGAATTCGCCCGGGACGCGTATTGTATAGTCCAGCTCCCCAATTTTGATGTTGCCCGCCGGCTCCGTGCGGTTTTCTCTTGCTATTGCGAGCTGGATGTCTGCCAGAGAGAGCCCGTATGCAGCCATTTTCTCTGGGTTTATAAGCACGTTCACCTGGCGCTGGTAACCGCCAAATGCCTCGGCGGAACCCACGCCCGGGACTCGCTTGAGGGCGTCCACCACCTCGTCGTTTACAAGCTTGTTCATCTGCCGTACGTTCTCGTTGGCAGTTACGCTAAAGAACATTATGGGCATGTTGGCGCTGTTGAACTTGAACATTACCGGCATGTCGGCATCGTCCGGGAGGCGTCTTTTTGCCCTCTCCAGAAGGTCGCGCATGTCGTTGGACGCCTCGCCGAGCTCCGTACCCCATTTGAACTTGCATGTTACGCGTGAGACACCCTCGCTCGTGGAGCTAGTGATTTCGTCCAGGTCCGTCACGCTGCCCAGCGCGCTTTCGATGACGCGCGTGATCTTAGATTCCACGTCTTCGGTGCTCGCGCCTGACCAGGTAGTGAATACAGATACAGTTGGCGCTTCGATTTCCGGCATCATGTCCACGGCGAGTTGCTTGTATGACACCAAGCCTATTATGAACACGCCAAGGAACACCATCATGGTGGTAACCGGCCGTTTTACACCTAATTCAGAAAGCTTCATGTATCTTTTGCCTCTATAATGTGTGTGGGGGATTGGCGTTATTCGGCTTTTTCAATGGAGATCTTCGCGCCGTCGGACAAACGATGGTGTCCCGCAGTGACAATCACATCGTTTTCGTTCAGTCCATCAAGCACCTCTATGACTTCATCGTAGCGTATTCCGAGCTTCACCGCAGTTGTCACCGCTCGGTCGTCTTCCACTTTGTAAACTATGGCGCCGTTTACCAGCGGTATAAAGCTTGTGTAAGGAATCACAAGGGCGTTTTCGCGGTTGTTGAGCGAAATTTCGCCTTTCGCGTACATCCCGGGAAGATATTTGCCGTCCGGGTTGTCCAGTTGAAGCTCGATTCGCACGGTGCGTGTCAAGCCGCTTGCCACGGGATGCACACTGTAGAGC
>CAYOPG010000030.1:0-15933 GCA_964405775.1 uncultured Lentisphaerales bacterium | reverse complement strand
AGGTTGGCCTCGGCTTCGCCGTGCGCGGCCTTGGCGCGCTCAAGATTAGCGAACGCCCTGTCGGCCTCCTGCTCAGTGGCGGTGTTCACCTTCAGCAGAGCCTCGGTACGGCTGAATTCCTTCTTCGCATCATCCAGACTGGCCTTTGCGTATGCGAGACCGGCCTTTGAAGCCTCCAGACGTGCCGCGTAGTCCGAGGCTTCGATCTTGGCTATTATTTCACCCTTCGAAACCCTGGTGCCTTCCGTTATGTTCGCGCCGTCCTTGCTTGCTGTGGCCACCAACCGCCCCACCACTTTCGGTAGCACCTGAACAATTGCAGGAGCTTCCAGCGAACCGGTCTGCGACACCGTCTCAGCGATCGAGGTCCGGTAAGGCTTTGTGGTGCGCACTATGTACGTTTTATCTTGCTGTTGTGCCTCCTGCGGCTGCGGTTCTTTATTTTCCTGAGCCATGGCGCAGGATGCCGCCGCAATAAGTACTGTCGCCGTGATTGTCCGTTTCATGTGTTTCCTTTGTTCTTTAAGAGAAAATGTTGTTGGTTCTATTTCATGGCACTATCTGGAGCCATGGTTGTTTCTGGCTATGCAACCTGTTACGGATCAACGGCTTGTTCAGGCTCCGGCATGACGACAAGCTCTTCCATAGGATCTTCAGGCGAAAGTGTTCCGGTTGCGCGGCGTATCCCGAGGCGCGCCAGACCGTGGGAGTAAACCGCATTGTAATATGTGCCCATGGCTTGGGTGAGTGCGGCTCTTGCGTCGAGAACTTCGACCTGCGTATTCTTACCGAAGCTGGAACCTGTTTCGAGAATGCGCAGTGCCTCCTTAGACAGGTCGAGGTTCTTCATTTGCGAAATGTACAGTTCCTCGGCATGTTTTAGTTTGAGCAATGCGTCAACCACCTCCACGTGAGCCAGATCCTCAATGTCGCGGAGCGTTTCCGCTGCTTGGTCGCGTTTCGAGACTGCCGCCATAACCTTGCCTCGCCGTTCGAAGCCGTCGAATAGCGACAGTGTCGCACGAGCGCCGATGATCCACTCATCATTCCAATCGTCGCTACGTCTGTTTGAGTAGTCCCCGCTTGCGAAAGCGTCGGCTTTCGGGCCGTATGAAGAGTTCGCGATCTTTATGTTCTCCTCTGCCATGAAAAGCGCTGCCTGCGCCCGCGCTATGTCTGGCCGTTCACGCAACGCCTTTAGGGAAGTGCTGTCAAGGTCGTATGCTTCAGGAGAATATGCCAACTCTCCGGAAAACTCGACTTTGCTGCCCTGTGACACTCCCATCTCGCGGAAGAGCGAGACGATGTCGCTTTGCAGCGCGTTGTTCGCGTTTATTAGCGCCGCCTTGGTATTTGCCACCTCCACTCCGGCGCGAAGGACCTCATAGTCCGACACCGTGCCTTGTTCTCTACGGTAGCGCGTTGTTTTAAGCAGGCGTTCGGAGACGGCATTTGCGTCCTCGTATACTTGGACAAGATGCTGGTCAAGCAGTACGGTCATGTACTTTTGCACAACCCTGTAAACGGTAGACTGAACCTGTTCCCGAATCGAGAAATCGGTGCTTGCGGCGTATAGTTTCGCATAGCGGATCGCAGCTCCGATGGCGCCGCTGCGCCATAGGGGTTGGGCAATCTCCACACCTAGTGAATAAGTGTCGTCGTCATTCCCGTCGCTCCACAATTTCTGCGCATTTGCATTTGCGTCGGCTTTCGGCAGCGCGCCTGCGTACGCCTGCATGATTACGCCATCCGCCTCGGTGCGTGTCAAGTAGGCAGTCTTCAGCGTGCGGTTGTTGGCCATGGCTAATGTGACGGCGTCGGAAAGTGTCAATTTGCCAGAAATAATAGGCAGTTCCTCTGTTCCATGAGCTTTGGTGCGTTGGCTTGCGGTGCCATTCTTGCCTTGGGACAATTCGGCCTTAGTTTCGGCGCGTTCCTTTGCGCGCATTGACAGCTCCGCCTTGATATCTTCCGCGGTGTCACTGGAATCGAAGCTCTGGCATCCCGCGATAGCTCCAGCGAGAAATGGAAGAAACGAAATCTTTATAAGTTTAAAGTGTGTTGTCATTTTACCTCTTCGGGCGGTCTGCCTGTGACAGCGTAGTGTATAGAAATGAAAAGTTCCCTGTGACGATCCTCAAATGGCCTTGTGTCGGCCAATAGTTTCCAGTACGTGCAAAATGATTTGCAAATACCATAGAACATAACGGTCAACAGCTCCGGTTTTATTTTATGGAAAATTCCGGTTTCTACACCTTTGCTGAAAACGGCCATTATTTTCATGTCTATATCGTGTAGCATGGAGGCTATCTCTTTGTCCTCCACGGGATCACCTGGAGACTTGCCTAAAGTCGAGCGAAGCGTCTCACCAGCCCTCATGATGTCAGAGTGCTTGCTGCGGTGCTTTCCCCAGACCATCGTTAGTTGTTCCAATGCTTTTACAGGCTCCGAGAGGAAAGGGCTCACATGCTCGTCGATACTTGTGATTTCCTCTTTGAGCAGCCGCCAGAAAACATTCCGGATAACATCGTCCTTGCCCGCGAAGAAATTGTAGATTGACCCGACAGAGAATTCTGCACGCTTGGCAATATCTTCTATGGTTGAAGAGACGATGCCTTTTTCCGAGAAAACAGCTTCGGCGGCATTCAGAATCTCATCCCTGTGCTGTTCTCTTTCACGCTCTCTACGTGTGGTTACTGATTGTGCCGGTTCCTGCATTGTTTTGTGTTTATTTAAAGGGATATGTACTTGGAGGGTTGCGCCACTGTCTTCCACCCCGCGAATTGAATATTAGTTCATTAAACAGAATTTGGATTCAACTGTCAATATTAAACACCGTTGGATTTCTTGCCGGATTTCTTGCCGTTGGCTTTCTTGCAAAGGCTGGCGGACAGTGAATGCCATCCCCGCCATTACGCGCCCCATAAAAAAATTTTGTCCCTGTTTGTTGCAAAGAGTCGCATCCTCTGCTATAATGCGTTCGATTTATGGCCTTAGGACCAGAAAAGCAAACCTCGGAATATGAAGGGTTGAGATGCGCAGAATTTCATCACAAAAGATAAGCAGCGTAGTAATATCCGCGATTGTCGTTGCGGTCACGGTGGCTTCATTTGCTTTCGGCCAAGTCTCGGTTCCGCCGGATGCCCGGCTGGAGCTTCAATATATCCAGCAGCTCCAAAACGCGTACATGCCCGATTACGCAGAGCTCGTCATCAAGGACTTCGAGATAAAGTTTCCAAATTTGAAACCCCTTGTGGCAGTTGCCAAACTGGAGCAGCTTCTGGGGCAGGGTAAATTTGAAGATGCCAAAGACATGATCGCGGCCGAGAAAAACCAGGAGTCGGCTGACGTATGGGCGATGAGACTTACTCTGGCCGACTACTACTACGCCTTCGGCAAATACGTTGAAGCCAAGAAGATATACGCAGATTTCTTCAACAAATACAAGGATTCAATCCCAGAAGACATCAAGAGTTTCTATACCGGATCGCTCTATAAATATGCGCAGATGCTGCTGTACCTAGGAGAGAACGAGCCTGCGATGCAAACCTACAACCGCCTGCTCGCGATCGAGGGGCTGGACGAGGACACTAAGCGCCAGACAACATTCGAAGCCGCGGAGCTTGGGGTGCGCTTGGCTAAAGACATGAAACCGGGCAAGGAGCGGGACGAGCTTTTTGCCAAAGCCAAGACGCGAACCGATTCATTGCTGTGGAATCTTGATTTGTGGTTCGGGCGCGCGCTTGTGTTGATGGCTCACGTAGAGGTCATAAACGGCGACATAGCAAGTGCCAACAAGTTAATCGAAGGCTATATGCCACAGCTCCGCAGCATAGAGAAGCAACTTCAGGATATTAGTAAGGAAACGGGCGAAGACCTTTCGCGGCTAAGCCCAATCGCCGAAGTGATTTTCCTAAAGAGCGTTATGATGCAGGAAGATGCTAAGACCAAAATTGAAAATCCTGCGGCGACACAGGAGGATATTAAAATTGCCCGCGAGGCTCTGGTGGAGGCGCTTCAAGGTTTCGTTAACGTGTACGCTCAGTATCCCAGTACGTCTTGGGCGCCGGATGCGCTTGTCCGCTCCGAAGAAGTACAGGAGGTGCTGAAATCCAAGTTCGGTGCAAAGGAAATCAGGATCGATGTCTCCGAAGAGCAGCGCCGCGACATTGCAACCAAGCAGTTTACAAATGCGCGTGTGTTGTTTAACCAGAATCAATACGAAAAAGCAATCGATGCGTATATGGTGGTTCTCAACCAGTTCCCGGAGAGTGTGCCGGATTCAATTATGGCGCTAAGCGAACTTGCCCGTAGCTACATTTCGTTCGCCGACAGCCAGAAGGAAGAAGAGGATAAAGAATACAGCGGTCTGGCAGCAGAGGCGGTGACAGGGCATCTTGCGGAGCGTTTCGCGAAAGCGGATAAGGAAGGAATGACGATAGCAGGCGACGAACTGCGCCGAATCGCGGAAGTTTACGGCGAACGCCAGAACACCACGATGCGCGAAGCCACTTACAACCTATTCTTCACGCTTTATCCAGAGCACGGCCTTGCGGCAAACATGCTGATGAGCTTCGCTGAGAAGAAATATAAAGACAAGGATTTTGAAGGCGCGATTCCCTACTACACCACGCTTATGGAGTCGTACAAGAAGTCCCCTGTGGTCTACACTGCAATGCTGCGTCTCGCAGACTGTTATTCCCAGATGAGGAACACCGAGGCAGAACTGGCCGTTCGCAAGGAGTACGTCGCGCGCGTCGCCGCGCGCGAGAAACCCGGGCAGGCTCTCGTCACGGGTATGTACATGCTGGCACGCATGAACCGCAACGAGGCTCTCAATGAGCTGCGCTCCGCGAATTCGCTGGTTTCGAAGATCCGCCGCGAAGGTCCGGTCGCTAATGAAGTAAATGGCACAGCCGCACCGGCGGTGGCGGAAACTAACACCGTGCAGATGGTCGAAACTACGGTTGCCGAGGGGACAAACGCCGCACCGGCGGTCATAACCATGGAAAGCGCCATGAAGAGCGTCGAGGTCGCAAACCGAAGACTTACCGGTGCCGCCAACGATTTCGCCAAGATCATAAACATGCTCAATAATCCGGAAACGCGCAAAAAGTACGAAAAGGACGCGCGCGAAAAGGATCTGAACAACAATGTATTGCAGGGTTGTCTTTTCGACAGGTCATACACGCTTTCCGCGATCACACAACCAGCTGACAAGCTTTCGAACTACAAAAAGGGTGCGATACAGGGGTACGAGGAGTTTCTGAAAAAATTCCCGGACGCGAAGGGGATACCTACCGTGCTGATGCAACTCGGCACACTATATTCGACTCTCAAGACCGACGATCCCGCCGAGCAAGCGGCCAACATGAAAAAGGCTGACGAGATGTTCTCCCGCCTGAACACCGAGCATCCTGAGTCAGAAGAGGCTAAAAACGCCTATTTCATGCGCGGGCGCACTTTGATAGAGCTCGGATTCCGGCAGGAGGGCATTGAGGTTCTTAAGATGATGTTCTCGGATTCCGGCAAGTACAGCGCCAGCCAGATGTATCACGCAGCGGAAGAACTGTTCAAATCCGAGGAGTACGAACTGGCGCGGCAAGGTTACGAACTGGCAATATCGATGTCGGATAAGGATCAGGCTATAACAGTTCCTTCGCAACTAAGTCTTGCGCGCATAATGTTGATGCAGAAAAAATTCACCGACGCTCTGAGTGCGTTGGAAAAGTTTATCTCGGAAAATCCGAGCTCTTACTACATTATCGAGGCAAACGACATGCTGGCGCAGGCCGCTACAATGGCCGCGTTCGAGGAACCAGACCGCGAGAATCGCGTAAAGTTGTTCAATCGGTCTTTTAATTCTCTGGTGCTTTTGGAAAAATACCTCACGAGTGATAAAGACAAGGCAGAGATATCCATCAAGAAAGGCAAAATTCTCGAGACTAAGATAGATGTCGAGCGCTCGTATAACAATCAGGATCTCGTCGATCAATACCTGGCGGAGGCGACGCTGCATTACCAACGCTTCACAGCGTCTGCCAATGATCAGGACGCAGCCGTCCTGCCATCGCTCGAACATGCGTATTTCAGGTTAATCACGTTGCTTCTTGAGATGAAAGAATATAGCGACGGCACCACCGTCTATGAAGACGTCAAATCGGACGCACTTAAATATATCGAGCTTTTCCCCGGCGGAGCGCACATAACCGAGATCCGCGCGGCTTTGACATCGGCTGAAATCGGCATCTCGTCAGGCGGGCGGTAAGTCATCACGTAAATAACAATCTGTAATCTATTGTAGGAGCAAGATAATGAAAAAAACAAAATTGATGCTGATAGCCGCTGCTGTTTACTGCCTCGGCATGCTTCCATCCATGGCCATAGACGTGCAAGCGCGGGTCCAGCACGTGAACGGAAACATAGTCACGTGCAAGCTCCGCTGGCTTCCGGCGAGCAAAGAATATATGGTGATCACGGTCACAGATGCTGGTCGCCAGGTAGAACAGCGCTGGAAACCAGCGGATATAGCCCAAATGGTCGTCGCTCCGCCTGCGGGATGGCAGAACGTCGTAAAGCAGGTGGCTGAATCCCCGGACGCCGCACTTGCGCCGCTGAAAACTATAATGAGCGATTACAAAATGCTCAAATACGATGAAGAGGCAGCGCGACTTTCAGCCACAATATACCTTAACAAGGGGCAGCCGGAAGAAGCCATAAAAGTGTGTGAAGAAGTGATTAGGGACAACCCTGCGGCAGCGTCCGTTTCTTTCATGGCGCCAGTTTATTGGCAGGCGCTGATTGCTGCCGACAAAACCGCTCGTCTCGAGAAGATGCTGGACGATGCTGCCATTTCTGCGCCGCGCCCCATAGCCGCAAAAGCGCTCATCGCACGTGGCGACATTTTGATGAAGCAAAACCAGCCGCGTGATGCCCTGAAGAACGGATATTTGCGCGTTGTTTTCCTATTCTCCAACGAAAAGGAAGCTGCGGCAGAGGCTCTCTTTAAAGCCGCTGAAGCACACGATGACCTGCATCAGACCTCATACGCCGAGAAAATGCGGCAGGCTTTGCTGACCCGCTATTCGGACAGCCCATACGCACGTAAACTCCGTGGTGGCGAATAATACTTTGAAATAAACCCAAAGCGTGTATTTGGACACGAATATTCACAAAAAACAAAACCAGTTCTGGAAAGACACACTAAATTATGAAGAAGACCTTTGCAATGTCACTTGTCGCGGCAGGAATGCTGCTAACCGCTGCCCCCTTCTCCTTTGCACAAGAAGCCGCTGCTGATGCGCCAGCCGCTACAGAAGAGGCCGCCCAAGCTGGAGAGCTCGAGATGGCGAAAACTGAAACTGGCACTGGCTCTGGCAATCAGTTCGTGCAGGTGCTGTTCGGCTCTGGGGTTTTAGGGTTCGTGCTGTGGATGTGCCTGTTTGGCTGCCTGGGATGGATGATCTATCTTGCTGTCGACTGCGGTATCCTTGTGCGCCCAGCGAAAATCATGCCGCAGGAACTTATCACTAGCGTTGAAATGGCCATGAAAGAAGGCGATATCGTAAAGGCAATTCAGTTTTGCGACCACAGCCCCACGCCTATGGCAAACATCTTGAAGGCTGGTTTCAGCCACGTGGAGGAGGGCTTCGACATCATAGAGCAGGCCATAGCCACTGCCGCAGGCATAGAAATAGAAAAGCTTATGCAGCATATATCATGGCTATCTGTTATCGCGAATATCTCAACGATGTTCGGCCTCCTTGGTACGGTGCAAGGCATGATCATGGCTTTCGCGGGTCTCGCAACAGGCACACCAGACATGGCCGAACTCGCCCTCGCTATTTCACAAGCTCTGTGGACTACCGCCGGGGGACTCGCCGTCGCGATTCCCGGCACGGTTGTGTTCTATTTCTATCGCAACAAGGCCAACCGAATCGTGCTGCACATGGAGGCGCTCACTTCCGAACTTATAAAGGATCTGCGCAACGTCGAGGTCGTGGAGGAATAATTTCCACCGGCAGCCCGCGGCTGCCGGATTAACCGCAGCCGCTACGGAGTTGTTCAAATGCCAAAACTAAGAAAAAGAGAACTTGACGAAAGCTCGCTGGATATGACGCCGATGATTGACTGCGTCTTCCAGTTGATGATATTCTTCATCGTCACTATAAACATCAGCGAAATAAAGGACAAAGAGGTTCGCCTTGAACTTGGAGCGCACGGTCCAGAGATTGAAAGCGGTCAGGGCGCGAACGTTTCCGCCCTCATAGTGGACGTAAACAGAAGTGGAAGAATATCCCTGAACAATATGGACATCACCACGGATCAACTCAAAAACCGTGTCCGAAGCCGCCTCAACACACAAGGCAACACTTTCCAAGTCTGGGTGCGTGGCGATGCGCGTGCAAAGCACTACATGATAAGGAGGGTGATGGACGCGTGCACCGATGCTGGTGTCGGCAAGGTTTCGTTCGTGGCAATCAAGTCGCCCCGGACGGAAGTGACTAAAGAATTCTTCCAAAGACGCAGAAGGAGCAGATAAGGAGGGGATTATGGCAAAAAGACGCGGAGTAAAAACTAACAGAGACAACCCGCAGCTCGAAATGACGCCGATGATCGACTGCGTGTTCCAGCTGCTCATTTTTTTCATTATCTCCATGGCGATAAACCAGACCGACATTTTCTCGAATATGGAGGCTTTCCGTCCCGCACCGGATCCGCGCCCCAATCCAGAGGCTAAGGAGCCCGTGACGATTTCGGTTGGCAAGGAAGGTTTCTTTTATGAGAGCGCCCGCAATCCTTCCTCCCGCAAGGAGCTTGAAGCACACCTACGCCGTGTCGCTCGCACTAATGCCCAGGCTTCCATTATCATCAAATGCACGAATGATTCGCCACACGGGTATCTTGTCGAGGTACTGGATTTGTGTTACAAATTAGGCCTTCTCAAGCTGTCTGTTTTCAGCATGTAGCGCGAAAGCCCATAAAACAATCAACAACAAAGGACAACATGCAAGTCAAATTCGCTGGTAACCCAATAAACCTTATAGGCACTGAAATCAAAAAAGGCCAACAGGCTCCTGACTTCACGGCTGTCGACAACGACCTCGGCACCTTTAAATTTAGTGACATCAAAGGACGCAAGATCATCGTCTCAGTTCCTTCTCTGGACACTCCCGTATGCGACATGGAAGTCCGGAAGTTCAATGCAGAGGCTGGCACCCTTCCAAACACAACGGTTGTAACCATCTCGATGGATCTCCCGTTCGCGCAGAAACGCTGGTGCGGAGCAGCCGGCGTAAAGAACGTCACGACTGTCAGCGACTTCAAGGATCGCGATTTCGCAAAGAAATATGGCGTGATGATGGAGCCCAACGGACTACTCGCACGCGCTGTGTTCGTCGTCGACGAATCGGGCAAGGTCGTCCATGTGGAATATGTCGCGGAAGTGACCACTGAGCCGGACTACAGTGCCGCGCTAGCAGCACTTAAATAACACAGTGGGTGATGTTTTCACCCCTGTCGCCGTAACCGAGACCCCCGTGCGCATACAGCGTCTCGATGAAGAGACGCTGATCTGCGATTTCGGTCTCGACGCATTTGGCAAACTTGCGCTTTCTTACACGGCGGATGTCCCGTGCACTGTGCAAATAGCTTTCGGCGAGGTTTTATTGCCCGAAGGAAGACTAAACCGCACTCCTGGCGGCGCACGGATAGCGCATGTCACAACGATCGAACTGCCGCCGGGCAACGGATGCGTTGACGTCCCGCCAACCCCATGGAAACCGCGTTACACAGTGCATCCCGAAACCGATCCGCTCATAACGCCGTTTCGGTACGCTGAAATAAACGGCACAGCAAGACGCCTGGAAGTGAGCCGGACAACTTACACCGCGCCGTTCAACGATGACGCGTCGGAATTTACGTGCGAAAATGAAACCTTGAAACGCGTCTGGGAGTTCTGCAAATACTCTATCAAGGCAACAACGGTATTCGGTGTCTATGTAGATGGCAACCGCGAGCGACTTCCGTATGAAGGTGACGCGTATGTCAACCAACTTTGCCACTTCGCGCTCGACTGCGACTACTCTGTCGCCAAGCGCACAATAGAATTCCTTCTGGTCAATCCTACATGGCCCACCGAGTGGCGCCTGATAATGGTACCCATTGTGTACGATTACGTCATGCACAGCGGCGACCTCGACAGTCTAGCACGCTGGTATGAGCCGTTGCAGCGGAACTTGCTGTCTGAATTTGCCGATGCGCAAACAGAGCTTCTCAGCACCGACGGCGCTGAGAAAATAAAAGACATCGTGGACTGGCCGGCTGGCGAGCGCGATGGCACCGTGTTTGGCAACGTAAACCTCGTGCCAAATTGCTACCGTCTGCGCGGCCTAGAAACAATGGCGCTTCTAGACGGGCTTCTCGGCTTCGGGGACAAAGCTTCGGAACACACGAGGCGCGCCCGGATCCTACGCAACTCCATAAGAGAACATCTGCGAGTCGACAAGAAGTTCGTCGACTCCATCGGAAGCGATCATCTGGCTCTGCATGGCGCCGTTTTTGCCCTTTGGTCAGGTGCTGCAACGGAGCCGGCAGAAATAGAGGAGCTCAAACGCCTTATAGTTTCAAAGGGTATGGCATGCAGCGTCTACTGTGCGCAGTATCTGTTGGAAGTTTGTTTTGAATACGGCCTTGAAGACCATGCAATCAAGCTTATGACCGACGATTCAAAGCGCTCCTGGCTCAACATGCTTCGTGAAGGCGCCACAATGACAATGGAGGCTTGGGACAACGAATTCAAACCAAACCAAGACTGGAATCACGCATGGGGCGCTGCGCCGGCAAATATAATCGGCCGCCACATGTTCGGAATACGCCCAACCGAACCGGGATTCGCGTCATATACAGTTAATCCGCATCTCGGTTCGATAGGTCGAGCGTCATACCGCTATCCCACTCTGCGCGGCCCAATAACGGTGGAAATACCCTAGCGTATGCTCACAATTGTGAGCATACGCGGATTGCAGCTATGAAGCTTTAGTCTAAGACTTAGTTGGTCTTGCGGCCAGCCGTCCCGACCTTGCTCTCGCGGGCCTTCTCATGCGGACGCAACCCGCGGCATGTTTTGCCAGCCTTCCACATCTCGCTGTTTGCCATTTCGTCGAGCTGCGCATCGAGCTTCTCTTTGTAATCCGGAGCGCCGCAGTCGCGGAGCACTTCCTTGCACTCCTTGCCGTCAACGACCGACTTGTAGAGTCTCTTGAACACGGGGAGGTTCGCCTTCTTGAAAATCGGCCTCCATTTGAGGGCTCCGTGCTGGGCAGTGGCGGAGCAGTTTTTGTACATCCAGTCCATGCCGTTTTCATCAACAAGGCGGATGAGGCTCTGCGTGAGCTCTTCCACCGTCTCATTAAAGGCCTCGCTCGGATCGTGCCCGTTTTCGCGGAGGGTCTCATACTGCGCTTCCATAAGGCCTGCGAGGGCACCCATTAGAACGCCGCGTTCACCGACGAGGTCGGAGGTGACTTCCTTTTTGAAAGTAGTGGGGAAGAGAAAACCGGAGCCGACGGCGATGCCCGTTGCCTTGCAGCGATCTTCTGCCTTGCCGGTGGCATCCTGATAGACTGCGTAGCTGGAGTTTATACCGGCGCCGTTGAGGAAATTGCGACGGACATTGAGACCAGAGCCCTTTGGCGCGACCATGATTACGTCAACGTCTTTCGGCGGAACAATACCGGTCTGCTTGCTATACTCGATCGAGAAACCGTGTGAGAAATAGAGAGCTTTGCCCTTGGTGAGGTACTTTTTGACTTCCGGCCAGATGATGCGCTGTGCCGCATCAGTAACCAGCATCTGTATGATCGTTCCCTTATCGCAAGCCTCGCCAATTTCGAAAAGCGTCTTGCCGGGAACCCAGCCATCTTTTATCGCGCGATCCCAGTCCTTCTTGAATTTTTTTGACTGGCCGATGATAACATTAAAGCCGTTGTCGCGCATGTTGAGAGACTGCGCGGGACCTTGAACGCCGTAGCCGATCACGGCAATCGTTTCTTTCGTTAGAATTTTGCGTGCTTTAGCCAGCGAAAACTCTTTTCTTGTAACAACCGTCTCTTTTACTCCGCCAAAATCCATTGTGGCCATTTTATTTTGCTCCTAATTATATCCTTGCTTTACTGGTTGCCTCACTAGGATTTGAACCTAGACAAATTGATCCAGAGTCAATTGTGCTACCGTTACACCATGAGGCACTAATGAGTTCGACAGTATAGCTCACACAGCGGCGCACTTGCAAGAAATAAAATTATACAAAAGTTGGACGGAAAGTTGTAAGTAAAATTGTGAGATTACTGGGACTTATGACGATTCCTTTACGATGTCGCGCAATCCGGGCTAACCGACAATCAGTCCTGGAATCCATGATTCCGATATCCCATTTATTGACCTATAAATGCGTCGCGGTTTTTGTTCCATCCAAATCCACCCTTTTTTATTTCCCCTCAATGTCATATAATAAAGGCATGAAAAAGTTTTTCCAAAAGGCATACGTCCTCTCCGCTCTGGTGGCACTAGCCGCCGCATCACACGGATGCAGTCGGCAGAAGGTTTCGCCCCGGGCTGGTATACCGCCTTTGCCGCCAGAGACTGGAGTGAAAATGTTCGCTTATGTCTCAGAGTTCGTGGATATATCACCGAGAGATTCGGGCACTGTAAACGCCGCCAAGTCCTCTCGGTGGATTGCAAAGCAGATCCAGCGCATGGGGTACGAGCCCAAAGCCGATACCTGGACCGAAAACACGGCTTTCGGGAAAAAGACGTTCTGCAACATCTATGTAGACATCCCCGGTAAATCGAACCGCGTCATCCTGCTTGGATCGCACTATGACACCAAAGTCGGAATTTCGGATGATTTCCAAAGCGCAAACGACGGCGGCTCCACCACGGGGGTGCTGCTCGGACTAATTGACCATTTTTCTGCAACAAAACCCCAACTTTACCATACTATTCGATTTGCTTTTTTCGACGGCGAAGAGGCTGTTGGCAGCTCATACCGCGACGACGACGGTCTGCACGGGAGCAAGCGCATGGCAGCGCAGTTCGTCCGTAACCGTACTTCTTCCCCGCTAGTGACCGCATTTATAATCGACATGGTCGGCGACTTCGACCAGAAACTTGAGATACCGCGCAATGTGACGCCATGGCTCGCGACCATAGCTGTTAAGGAGTCGGCGGCAAACCCTGAAAACGCAAGAGTCTCACTAGGCTCAAATATCGTTATCGACGACCATTTGCCGTTCATAATCAACGGCTTCCCCTCTCTCAACCTCATCGACTTCGAGTACGGCTCTGCGCCCGGAAAGCACGACTACTGGCACACGGCAGAAGATACAATAGACAAAATCGACCCCAATTCGCTTCAAAAGGTCGGCAATATAGTTGTCGGAATAATAAACAGAATCGAGCGGGGTGAGGACGTTCCACCGGAGCTTAGACCCCCGCCGCAACACAACGCCTCACAAGCGAAATGAGCTTTAAGAAACGATTTCTGAAATCGACTGATTCAATCGCCGGCTCCCTCGCCTGCGCCGCTCTCTCGCGTGCGCAGAAAGCTCCTGAAATACGGTCGCTACATAAAGTCGAAGGCCCGGTTGTGATTATACGCCCTGGTGGAATTGGCGACGCTGTGATGCTATTGCCCATGCTGCAGATTTTGCGCGAGACTTTTCCGGAACGTCGCATCGACATCGTCTGCGAAACACGCAACAGCAAAGTTTTCGAGCTCGGCATGCCCGAATCGAAAATCATCTGTTACGACAAAACACCGCGCGTGGCAGTGTCCACACTCCGCCACGGGAAGTACGCCGCAGCTATCGACACGGAGCAGTTTCACAATTTTTCTGCCGTCATGGCGGCGCTCACAAAGGCCCCTATAAGAGTGGGCTTCAAGACCAACCCGAGGCGTTATGGCCTCTACACGCACCTGGTTGATTACAACACCACCGGCTGCGAAGACGAGCAGTTCATGAAACTCCTTCAGGCAACGGGAGTCGACGTGCCGCGGCTTCCGTCCCGAGTAGGAATCCTCGCCAATGCCAACCTGCCAGACTTGCCGGATTCTTTGGAGAGCCTTGAACCCGCCGGCGCTCTAGTGGTCCATGCCGGCGGCAGCATTCCAGAAAAGCGATGCCCTGCTAAGGCTATGGCAGAAGTGTGCAAAGCCGCAAGGGGAGAATTCGGGCTTCAGCCAATGATCATAGGCGGCAAAGAAGACGTGGAATATGCGGCAGAAATAGCGAATTTGGCAGATGGCTCAGCACATAATATCTGCGGAAAACTTAAGTTGGAGGAGACCGTGGCACTTTGCAGAAAGGCGGTTGCGCTTGTGGGGCCTGATTCCGGCATAGCGCATCTTGCGGTGGCGGTCGGGACGCCGGTTGTGGTAGCATTTGGTCCCAGCGACCCTGCTAAATGGGGGCCGCCGGAGGGTGCGGGCGTATCGCTGAAGGGGCTGGCGCCTTGCGCGCCTTGTTCGTTGTTCGGCTATTCAAAACCATGTAGAAACCCGGAATGCGTGCTTAACGCAACCGGCGACCAGATTGTGGCAGCGCTACGAAACTTATTGGAGAAAAGAAATGGAAAAGAAAGCAATAAAACCAGAAGAAATGACATTCGAGCAGGCGGTTGAAAGGCTTGAAGAAATCGTGGCTCTTATGGAGTCAGGCGAAACCGATTTGGACTCAATGGTCAAACTCTTTGAAGAAGGCCGCAAGCTGGTTGACATCTGCAATAAAAAGCTCACCGAAATCGAGCGGAAAGTGGAAAAACTCACCCGCTCCTCCGACGGCACAATCAAAGCCGAGCCGTTCGACGAAACATTGGATAAGTAGTCGAGAAAACATTCAATCATGCGTCGGTTCGTTGTAATAGCCAATGGGATAAGTCCGCCCGGAACCATGGGCGGCAATTCCAAAATCATTCTGGAGATGTTACGCCATCGCTCCGACGATCTTGAATGCCTCGTAGTCACTCCCAAAGTGGAGACCTTCTCGGAAAACGGAATATACTCTGAAGGAAATCTCAGAATTGTCGGAATTCCTGAATTCGGAAAAAGTGAACGAACCCATTATTGGGGTACATGCAGGCATCTGTATAATCATGTGAAACGAGTTTTTTGCGAAAACGGAGTGGGGCCGGATGATGTCGTCTATTGCGTTTCGGATTTCGGAGTGGATGTTGTCCCCGCATACCGTCTGTGTCGTGAACTGGGCTTCAAATGGGTGCCGTCTTTTTTTCTGTTCGTCCCGTTCATCTTCGAGAACCTGAAAAATCGCTATGGCTTTCCAGCATTGAAATATCTCGTATACTATTTTTATCAGAAGCACATACTAAGCATGATAGAAAAACGCGGTCACGGCGTGGTGATAACTAACGATGTTGATAAAAATCGTTTTTCTACACGCCTTCAGGAACATGCGTTGGCGATATACGGCGGTGTCAACGTGGAACAAATTCCGGCTACTCGCGGTGATGCTCATTATGACGCGGTTTTCTGCAGCCGGCTACATCCGCAAAAGGGGATATCGGGGCTTCTTGACATATGGGCGCGCGTTGTGGCGGAGCATCCACCGGCATTGCTGGCCATAATTGGGAATGGCGAGCCGCAGTACGAATCGCACTTGCGTGAAAAAGCCCGCTTGCTTGGGATCGACGGCAACGTCAAGTGGCTGGGATACGTAAATAATGAAGCCAAATACGAAATATACGGAAAGTCTCGTTTCTTAGTGCATTCAACTGTTTATGATAACAACGGCATGGTCGCCGCGGAGGCTCTATGCACCGGCCTTCCTGTCGTTATGTACGACTTGCCGGCGCTACGCGAAGTCTACAAAGAAGGCTGTGTGAAAGTCCCGTGCTTCGACCAAGCGGCATATGCGA